>JBFMCE010000023.1:0-42768 GCA_040754655.1 Bdellovibrionota bacterium
CGCGACGTCCACAGACAAACTTCGCACGAACCCCATTAGAGTTTAGTTTCGCTTCATGCCCTCCAATGACCAGCAGTTCAGCTATCCGGCATAATGACGGCCACTCCACAAACACCGGCGATTCGCGGGTAACCGTGATGGACTTAGCTTATTAGGCAGCCATCAATTGCATATTGTCGTTTGCAAGTACGATTTGAGGTTTTTATACGAGGCCGCCTCACCTCGGCATGCACGTCCAGATTCCAAATCTCCGTCGAAACCGTGACGGGCCCTGGCGCCACCTTAGCAAACTCAAAAAAAAAATGCATGGGTATTGCCAAAGTCGGTTGCCTTAAAGCTATTCGCGCGGGGAACCACTCATCCGGCTCCACTCATCACGATAGTTTCCAAGCAGGCCGCAGTTTGAGAGCCTGGCGACGGGAACGCTGATACCGGAAGGCAACGCGATGGCTCGCGCTGGCAATCCGTGTCGTCCTCTTGGGCGTATGGGCGCCACCGCCCTCCATGCAAAAGCAGTGGCCGGAGCAAAGAAGTCATCGTTATCATCGTCGCTGGGAGCGGGAGTCGGAACCGCTGGCGTTGGAGTTGTGCCTCCCCCCGGCGCGGGACTTGGATCTGGTGGCGGGGGCGCCACGAAAATACAGCGATAAAGACTGGCGCTGAAATAGAGGGTGTATTTCACCTCAGGGTCTTCGTGCAGAGCCCACTTGAGATATTCCCCGTCTGAAGTTTGAAAGTTGAACTCTCGTTTTTCAGCATCAAAGTTTCCGTTAAAAATGCGCTCTTTTGGGATCCATGCATGAGTACGTGTTTCGTCATCGCGCAAAGTCGCCGTAAACTGACCGTCTGAGTGTTCTTCTACTGTGAATTCTAGCCCGGTGTCGGGATACTCTGAAGCGAGCAAGAGCCTTCCTGAAAGCACGTTATCTGCCTTGGGAAACAGGCGCATGCTCGGAGGATTCGCCGTGTCAGGGTCTGGAATCTCTTTCACCCAGCGTCCCTGAAGTCTTCCTAGAGTTTCAGAAATGACGGCGTTGACATTTCCGACATCCACCGTGTTGCTTCCGGTGAAGCCTTCTTCTTGGGGCTTCTTGGGTTTTCCACAACCCGTGGCGAAGGTGACGGTAAAAGATAAAATCAGTGCAAATTGAAAAATACTTTTCAAAGACAGATTGCAAAGGCGCATGCTTCTCCCTCTCTCTTTAGAGAGCTTCAGGCTCAAAGCCCCACTGCTCCTGGCGGCCAACAATGCAAGGTCCAAGCCTAGGAATGGGTTTGATTTGTTAAAAGATCAATATTCTCAGAGAGATGGCACAGGTGATAATTGTTGACATTATTAGTATGAAATGTTTTAATGCGCAGCAATAACTTTTTTGAGGTGTTGTTATGCGAATAATTTCAATGACTCTGATTGCGTTTGCGCTGATGAACGGCTTTGTAGAAAGCTCCGAAGCAGCAGCGCCTGTCACCATAATCGTGGAAGCCAAGGTAGGGGATTGGCAGCGAACCAACATTATTCTCACCAATGGCCAAGAGGCGGTCATCACCGTTCCACACCTTGAAAACGATGAGCCACAACGTTGGGGAATCACTGACCCTAAAAATAGAAAACCCTGGAATACTTATTGGGGGAATGGCGTTCGCGCAAGCAAACATTACAAGAAACGTGGTGCTTACGAAGGCGCCTTATTGGTTTCGCTTGTAGGCCAAGAGAAGGATGCCGTTGCTTTTGAGGAGCGCAATCAAAAGATCACCATCAAAGGCCCCGGTGAAATTCAGTTCATGGCGAATGACGATATTCATCCACGAAAAATTTTCGTTTGGGAGAAGATGGGTTACGACTATCACAACGGCTTTTCAGACAATGAAGGCTCATTAAACGTCGTGGTGCTCAAGACAAATACTTCAACGCTGACCCAGCCCCAGCAATTGCCGTAACTTGGGTAAACGAGATCCTCGGCTGATCGGCCAGCAGGGCATTGTAGGCTAAGTTTTAGTTATGCTTTTGGGCACTGACGAACGATTGTGCTTTAGCCGCGCTTGCGGGCGCGAATAGCGGTGCCGCTTCCAAAGAGGCGGTACCCGCGTCTGATCTTGCCGCTCTCGTCTCTGAAAGACTCAATCGGGCGCAGGCTGACATCAACTCCAATGACTCCGTTGGCGGCGAGTTTAAACGCATTTGAAATGAGTTCTTTGGTGACAAGCTCGGTGGCTTTCTCAAGTTCCGGGCTGTTTTGTTTTTCCACGACCTCAGCCGCTACGATGCGAGAGGCGGTGACCAGCGACAGAATTCGTGTGATCTGAAAGCCCTCGACCTCGTGCAAGTTCGTTGAAAACACATCAGCCTCGCTTTGGGGCGCATTTTCCAGCTCGTGCACTTCTTCACGGTGCTGGTTCAAATGAGCGCTATCGAGTAGCGAGGTTCCAAGATCGGCGGAAGGTTCATCTGCTGAACTCTCAAAAATCTCTGGAGCAAGATCGAGCTCGATATTCTCGACGCAATCACGCAATTTATTGGCGATAAGAATGGCCGCGTATTCTGAGATGCGCGGCACGAAGAGGCGCCCTATGCTGAGTTGCACTTTGACATCGTCGAAACGCACGCCGAGATCTTCTTCTTCAAGTGCAGCCTCAATGGTTTTGATCGCTGCTTCGCTAAAGCGACCCGTAGGACTGATGACCTTGAGCGAGAACGCCGGTGAGGCCTCGACGCCAGGAGCGCCGATGGCGAGTTTGTCGCCGAATTTCTTCACCTCTGAAAGGTCGTTCTTAAACAAACTAGGAGTGCTCGTCGGTCTTACGGCTTGTTCAAGATTCGCGGGAGGAGCGTCGATGGGAGGACTATCCATATGAGATTCGGTTTCGATGATCACGGGCTCTTGTTCCGTTAGCTGAGATTGGAGTATCCCTAGCTGTGTGCCGCGCAGGAAGGTTTCCTGCGGCTCATCTTCTCGTAACGGAACAGAATCCAGGCTCGCGAACTCATCTTCAGTCACTATTACGGGAATCTCAGCGGCGATTTCAATTGCCTCAGCCGTCGAGGGTGCGGGCGTCTCCACGCCTTGTGAGGAGGGTACTTGGGTGAGCGAGGTGAGATCTCGTTTCTGATCGTCAGACATGCTGACTTCAAGTTTACCACACGCTTAAAGGTGCCTCATCAGGCGCCGTGGCACTTCTTGTACTTCTTGCCGCTTCCGCATGGGCATGGGTCATTTCTGCCGATCTTATCGCCATCGTCGCTGCGTTCGACGCGTGCAGGCTGGCTGGCAGGTTCGTCACCGTGGCTAAAGGTCATGGGTTGGGCTTTGGGTTGGATCTGCTGGATCTCTTCTTCTCGCTGCACTTGAACTTCAAAAAGCTTGCGTACGACGTCATAAGAGATCTGGGTGTACATCATGTTGAAGTAGTTGAAGCCCTCTTTCTTGTACTCAAGCAGAGGATCTTTTTGGCCGTAGCCACGAAGCCCGATTCCATCACGCAAGTGATCCATGGCCAGAAGATGGTCTTTCCAGAGTTGGTCGATGGTGCTCAAAAGAACCATCTTTTCAAGGTCACGCATGATCTGTTCGCCCAGTTCTTTTTCTTTGGCGACAAACGCATGCTCGGCTTGTCTCGAGATTTCGGCTGCAAGCTCACCTGCGGTTGACAGCTTAGGCAACATCTCTTCGGTGATTTGAATGGGCGTACGGTAGGTCAGGGTAGCGGCTTCGTTCAATTGAGCAAGCTGCCAACCTTCTTTGCCATTGCTCTTCCCATTGCGTTTCTCGGGAAAGAAGTCTTGTGAAATCGCATCCGCGATCTCATCCATCATTCCTAAGATGCGTCCTCTCAAATCTTGTCCCGCGAGAATCTCGCGGCGCATGCCGTAAACGACTTTGCGCTGCTGGTTCATCACATCGTCGTATTCAAGGAGGTGTTTGCGGATGTCGAAGTTGTGCGCTTCAACCTTGCGTTGCGCGGTTTCAACTGCACGGGTCGTCCAGCGATGTTCGATTGGCACGTCCTCTTCCATCATCTTGTCTGGGGCGATGAGGGCGTTTGCGGCAAAGATCCGCAGAAGATCGTCTTCAAACGAAAGAAAAAAGCGAGACTGTCCTGGGTCACCTTGGCGACCGGCTCGGCCACGCAATTGGTTGTCAATTCTGCGGCTTTCATGGCGCTCAGTTCCCAGAATGAAAAGCCCGCCCGCGGCGATCACTTCTTCACGTTCCCTTGCGCATTGGGCGCGAAAGAATTCCAGCAGCTTTGCAAGTTCTTCAGGGCCTTTTTCAGGATCAAGTTTTTGTTTGGCCAAGAATTCTGGGTTTCCCCCAAGCAAAATGTCCGTTCCGCGACCGGCCATATTGGTCGAGATGGTCACAGCGCCCTTTCTGCCGGCTTGAGCAACGATTTCCGCTTCGCGTTGATGGTGTTTGGCGTTGAGGACGTTGTGAGGAACGCCTTCGCGTTTGAGCAAAGCTGAAAGAAGCTCAGACTTTTCAATTGAAATAGTGCCCACGAGAACGGGCTGCCCCTTTTCATGCAGTTCCCGAATCAAACCTGCAATCGCCTTGTATTTTCCAGCGAGCGATTTGTAGATCAAGTCTGCGTGGTCTTGACGCACGTTAGGCCTGTTCGTCGGGATGACCGTGACATCAAGGTTGTAGATTTTTTTAAACTCTGCAGCTTCGGTGTCGGCGGTTCCCGTCATGCCTGAAAGTTTAGAGTACATGCGGAAGTAGTTTTGGTAGGTGATGGTCGCGAGAGTTTGGTTCTCGTTTTCGATCTTCACCCCTTCTTTGGCTTCAACAGCTTGGTGCAAACCGTCGCTCCAACGCCTACCTGGCATCAAACGACCCGTGAACTCGTCGACGATCATGACTTCGCCGTCTTTGACGACGTAGTCGACATCGCGCTTGAAAATAACATGGGCCTTCAGCGCCTGGTTGACATGATGTACGAGCTCGATGTTTTGAGGTTCGTAAAGGTTACCCACACCCAGGTATTTTTCGACCTTATTCACGCCTTCTTCGGTGAGGGCGGCGGTCTTGCTTTTTTCTTCGATCGTGTAATCTGTCTTAGAGTCTAGGCGAGGGATGATGCGGTCAATGATGTAGTACTTGTCGGTAGAGTCTTCTGTCGGGCCGCTGATGATCAAAGGCGTTCGGGCTTCATCGATGAAGATCGAGTCCACTTCGTCGACGATGGCGTAATTGAGTTCGCGTTGAACGTAGTCTTCGAGCGCGAATTTCATATTGTCGCGAAGGTAATCAAAGCCGAATTCTGAGTTCGTTCCGTAAGTGATGTCGCAGTTGTAATTTTGCTTGCGTTGCCGGTCATTCAAACCATGGACGACGATGCCGACGCTCAAGCCCAAGAAATTGTGAACCCTGCCCATCCACTCTGCGTCACGACGGGCCAGGTAATCGTTCACGGTTACGACATGAACGCCTTTGCCTGCCAGGGCATTCAAATAACAGGGAAGCGTGGCGACAAGTGTTTTTCCTTCGCCTGTCTTCATCTCGGCGATTCGACCGCGATGCAGTACCGCTCCGCCAATCAGCTGAACGTCGAAGTGGCGCATTCCCAGGACGCGTTTTGAAGCCTCTCGCATCACAGCGAAAGCTTCGGGCAGAAGACTGTCCAGCGACTCACCGCGAGAAACGCGTTCTTTGAATTCAGCCGTCTTTCCTGCAAGGCCAGAATCCGTCAACGACTGAATCTGAGATTCAAGGCTATTGACTTTGTCGACCATAGGATAGATCGAGCGCAATTCGCGTTCGTTCTGAGTTCCAAAAATTTTCTTTGCAAAGGTGCCTAGCATAAATTTTTCTGTGTAACTTTTGGAACGTAGCATACCGGTTTCAGGGGAGCAATAGCGTCTGGGGTTATCTTTGAGGGAAGCGCCTTCTTTACAGTTTGGTTTTAGAGAGCAATTTCTCGCAGGTCAGCCATTGGGCGAAAAACGCTTTAAACCTAGGATCCGCGCGGCCCGCCCTCATGTGCGAGCGGATTTCCGTCTGTCTTTCTCGCTGCTTCGCAGGAGTACGTTCAAATACCTCTAGCGATTGCTTCATAATAGCTTCAGGTTTGAGGTCTCGTGGAAAGGAAACTCGAATCGCTGCTTGTTCAGGGTTTCTTGCGATTTTGGTTTGTCCGAAAGCCTGGGTTTGAATCGAGCCCTCATGAAGGGCCTGGGAGTCTAAGATCTTCGTGGCACTTTTGAGCTGCGATAAAGCTTGGGTTAGCTTGCGAAGCTCTTCGGTGGTTTCGGCGTTGAAATATTCGACGAGGTAATCGCGCTCAACCAAAACAACATAACCTTCAAAACTCTTTGAACCTAAATACTGTTGTGCGCTGCTGAGATAGTCTCGGATCGCTTCAGTATAGCTAGAGTCATTCACGGAAAGATCATGGCTTCTTAAAGTCAGTGAAAAGTAACCCTGTCCTTTCTGCCAGTCGTTTTTAGGACTCGAAAGATCATAGGCTTTGGTGATTTCTACGGATCCCGAATAGCCCTGAGGTTCAGCGCTATGAGAGTTTAGAGGATCGCCTGATTTGATGAAGAAGATCTCGCCATGCAGAGGGCCATATTCTTTGCCCAGCTCTGCTTCTCTAGCGGCGCGATAGCTTTCGCGGTCTTGATAGCTCACAAGGGCAAGCTCATCTGGAACGACAAAGCTTCGACCATTGCGTTCGATGGCGCTTCCGCCATTCTGGACGAGCACCGGTTGATATCCGATCAGGCCCCGGTGCGCGCCTGCAACGATGGTGGCATCAATAAACGCCTGATCAATGGCACGGTCAAAAACCTCCTGGGTAATCTCAGGTCTTTTCCACCCGATCCAAAATCGATGGTAGGGCATTGTGGCGGCAGGGCGGTCAGATTCGTAGGCGACCTGTTGCGAGAGGTGCTGAGAAAGCGCTGTGGCAAGTTCCGGGTCGGTGAGTTTCACGTAGAGCTGCGGGTGGGTTTTGATGTCGGTGCTGTTCCAATTTCCCGTTCCCAGCACGATAGTATTGGAATCTGCGACGATATACTTTGAGTGAGAAAAGAAAGCATCGCGGTCGAAGTAAAGAGAAGAAAGCCCTGCCGCATTGAGCCGAGCCACGGTTTCTTTATTTCGTTTCACAAGTTCAAGAGCGAAGGTCTTATGGTGGTTGACGTAGCCTCTGATCTGAACGCCTCTTTTGTGCGCTTCGATGAGAGCTTGCTCGATATCAGCTTCGTTGAAGTAGTAGATAGAGAAGTCTAGCGTCTTTTGCGCTGAGTGGATCGTCTCGAGGAGAAGTTTCTTGTAAGCCTGGTCTGTATAAACTTGGAGTCCTTCTGGAGTGGGCGAGTCAGGGAAAACCTGCGGTGTCCGGGGGGTTTTGTTCCACAGCAGTTCGAAGTAGTTTTTGATCCCGCCCGCGATCTCGAGGCTGTTTTTCACCACGATATTGGTTTCATTGTTCCGCTCAAGCGACTGATTGGTCAGATTTGTTGATCCGACGAAAACAGAGGAGCCGTCTACGATGATCGCTTTGGCATGAGTCGATCCAAAACGAACTTCAATTCCATTGGCTCGAAGATATGCGGCGGTGATCTCATTTCTCGGGGCTGTATCCCGCGTGCCTTCGATATAAAGGCGAATCTTAAAGTGGGCTCCGCGCTTTTTCTTAAGATCAATGAGTTTTTGAACGATTTTCCCCGTCGACAATCTCGTGTCGATGGTTCCTTTTCCGTTGTCGATGACAAACGAAAACTGAAGAAGCTCAACACTGGTCTTCGCCTCGTCAAGCAGGTTCAAGATCGCAGGTAGCGCATTTTGGTCGGGAACAATTTGTACTTCAGTGGTCTTGGCAAGCGCAATCGAGCAAAAGAAAAAAGCAAAACTAAAGAATGGAAGAATAGGTTTAAAAGAGCGAACAGAAAAACGAGGATAGTTTAAACTACTCATGAATGCGACCTACTTTGTATTTTTGAAGCGTTTGGGCTTGCTATCATAAGTTGATTTAAATGATCAATGAACTTTGGTTTTATTGTGGAGATCGAGGAAATGCAGAATTCTGTGGTCAAACCAACACTCGTTTTTTTGCCCGGAATGCTTTGTGATGAGAGGGTTTGGGCGCCCCAGATCGAGGTTCTTCGTGCGAATTATGAAATCATTTTTGTGGATTTAAAGCCCTATGATTCGATCGAAGGGATGGTTGAGGCAGTGAACATCGCGGTCAGTGGGGAGCGTGATGGGGATAGACCTCGACGGCGCACCAGATCTGGCGCAGGAGTAAGGAGTGGCAGGGGAACCAACTCCGGCGCCGGCAGGGCGGACAGTGTTTCTAAAGTAGGGGCTGCAACTGCGACGAAGTTCATTTTGGCGGGGTTTTCAATGGGAGGGTATATCGCCCAAGAATATGCACTTAGGTTTCGAGAAAACTTGAGCCGCCTTATTCTCGTGGGCGTCTCGGGCAGGGGGTTCACCGAAGAAGAGCGCGAGAAACACCGCTGGGGAAAAAGGCTCGCGGAACAATCGCGTTTTGCCGGGATTCCGGATCAAAGGTTGAAAGAGTATCTTCATCCTCAGTCTTACGAAGACGTCGCTTTGAGGGAGTTGATCAAAGACATGGCAAAAACTGATGCTTCACAGGTTTATCTGCGGCAGCTCAAAGCCACTCAAGAGCGTCGCGATCTTAGAGCAGAGTTGGTTCAGGTGAGTTGCCCCGTTCTTGTGATCGGAGGGGCCGAGGATCAGATCGCTCCAATTGAGTGGATGGAAGAGCTGGCGGGGCGTTTTGAGGATTCGCGGTTTGTGAAGATTGAAGAGTCAGGGCATTTTGTGAGCTTGGAGAAGTCAGCTAAGGTGAGTGAGGCGATCTGGGCGTTCTTACGTGAGTAAGTAGTAAGATGTTCTAGGTGTTTTTATGCGACAAGGGCGATCCAAACGTGTTTGGTTAGAGGCAAGAGAAACTTCTTTTTTAGATGGCCGTGAGGAGTGGATGCGATGGAATTTCTGGTCGTGGGGCTTGGCGGTTTTTTGGGAGCGATGGCTCGTTATTTTGTCTATCTAGCCGAGAGATCGATAGGTGCTCACTCGTTTCCGTTTGGGACACTCTTCATCAATCTCTTGGGTTGTTTGTTAGCTGGGTTGTTGTTGGCCGTGGTTGAGCGCTCAGTCCCGGTACACCGTCATCTGGTGCTTTTGGGCTCAATGGGGCTTATTGGTTCGTTCACCACTTTTTCGACTTTTAGTGTGGAGTCATTTCAACTTATTCGCGCAAACCAGCTCGTGCTTGCGATGATCAACGTCGGAGCTAACATGGTTCTTGGCATTGGAGCGGTATGGGTTGGACGGGCGATACTCTTGAAGTTGTAGAAAAAAACCGTTAACCGGTACCGAATCCGAGGTCCGTGAACCGTCAACCGCAATCCGTTTTTTTACCGCTGCCTGCAGAGTGCTGGATGGTCCAAGATATACCAACATGGATCAACGGGAAGCCCATTGGCATGAACTTCATAGTGGCAGTGAGGGCCGGTGGAGTGGCCAGTATTCCCGACCGCGGCAATGCGTTGGCCGCGTTTGACGCGGTCTCCGCTGTTCACCATCGATTTCGAGTTGTGGGCGTAACGGGTTTCGATGCCGTTGCCGTGGTCAAGGATCACAATTTTGCCGTAACCAGGTTTCACCCCCGCAAAGGTGACGACGCCGTCGGCAGGGGCGATGATGTCGGCGCCATAACGGTTCGCAATATCAATTCCCTCGTGCATTTTGCGCCGACCGTCATAGGGCGAGATGCGAATCCCGTATTCGGAAGTGATGTACCCCAGGGTCGGGATACGCGTCGGGGTGCTGGCGAGAAGCGTCCTCTTTTCCCCCAGGCGCTCTAAAATGTCTTGGGTCTCCTGCTCCATCTCTAAAGCGAATTTATTGACCTCGTCATACGCAAGGTCAAGCTTTTCGAATTCCCGTTTCACGAACAAACTGTTGTCGGCGTCGCTCATGCTGAAGGTCTCTGCCGAGTCGTTCATGAGGGCCGCCAGCAGCGTGAGCCGTTTGTTGCGATTGGCTTCGTATTGCTCTGATTTGCTTTGAGGTCTGGCGCGCGCTTGCGCTTCTTCGGGGGCGACTTCCGCGCCCATCCCGACGGTAATGTCGGTCTCGATGTCAAACGAGCTTGTCTTGATGGGCTTTGGGGCGGCATCTCCGGGCGCTTCGACAGGAAGGGTTGGAGAACTAGGAGCCGTCGGATTCATGGGCGAGGGTTGCCCTGGCAAAGACCCTGGGTTTTGAGGCAATCCTTGACTGGGCGCCGAATTGTCTTCGATATTGGTGATGATCCTCAGTTTGGTGACGAAAGTCTTCACGCGATCAAGGGTGTTTTCGATGGTCACCATCTTGGTCTTGAAGATCTGAACCGATTGCCTGAGTTGGCGGTTTTCGACTTTGAGTTGTTTGTTCTCGTTGATCTGGTTCATTACGTTTGCGTAATCGAGAACCATGATCATCGCTAGAACCGCAAGAAAGCCAGCGGCCAAGATGCCACCCTTGAAAACATAGCTGGGAATGACAAGCCGGGTGACGCGGTTGCTTTTTTCAGGAACCACCATGATTGTGAAAAACTTATTTGATGCCATCTTTTTAGCTCACTTGTACGAGGACGGCCGTGACGTTGTCATCACCGCCAGCCCGATTCGCCGCTTCGATCAGTTTTTCAGCGGCCATCTCGATCGTGTTTCGTTTGAAAACGTATTCATCAACGATCTGAAGGATATCAGTATCTTCTAGCATTCCCGATAAACCATCGCTGCACAATAAAAAGGTATCACCAGGGTTGTGGTCGAGTTTGTAGACATCGACGTCGACCTCGCTCTCAAAACCCACTGAGCGCGTGATCACGTTCTTCATCCGGTCTGTTTTTAGCTGGGCGCGCGTGATCAGGCCTGCGCGCAGTTTTTCTTGCACTAACGAGTGGTCGCGCGTGATTTGCCAGATTCTTTGCGGATGTAAAAGATAACCTCTGCTGTCTCCGACATGGGCGATGTAGAGTTCTGCGTCGGTGAAGTAGAGCGCCGTCGCAGTGGTTCCCATGCCCTGAAGCGCGGTCTCATCTTGTCCGCGAGCTTGGATCGCTTGATTGGCGGAAAGAATGGCCTTTTGGAGTTGAATGACCGGATCAATGACCAAACCCTTATGGCGCGTGGAGTGAAGGATTTCAGGTGAGGCATTCTCTTCCATGTACTTCCGAATGTTTTCGGTGGCCATCGCACTCGCAGTTTCACCGCCTTGGTGGCCCCCCATCCCGTCGGCCACAATAAAGAGCCTTAGATCAGAAGCGATGAGAAAACTGTCTTGATTTTGGGCGCGACGCATCCCGACATGGGTAAAGCCTGACGCATTCAAGCGCAGCACAGGTTCTCTCCGGTTTTTGCCATTCTTTGTTTTTTAAACACCCTTCTTTCCATTCTGGCTCGCGTGCCAGCACAGTTCAAGGTGGATTTCAGGTGCGCCGCAGAATACCGTTTTCAGGTTCCGCTGATCGCTAGTTTTGAGATGAGGAGGCTAGGAGCTCCGACAGATCCCCAAAAACGCAGGTCAGAGCCTACGGCAGAGACTTGTTTGAGAAGGTCCAAGATATTGCCGGCAATGGCGAAGCCTTTGACAGGCCTTGAAAGTTTGCCATTTTCGATGAGTATCCCGCTGGCGCCGAAAGAAAACTCGCCCGTGATGGGGTTGGCCGTGTGCAGGCCCATTACGTCGGTGATCAGAATCCCCTTTTTGATCTCAGCGTGCAGTTTTTCAGGCGAGGTCTTTCCTTTAGCTAGGTACAAATTCGAGGGACCTACTCCGGGAGGCGACTTCAGGCTGCCCCGTCGGCTAGATGCGGTCGTGCGGGTTCGATGCTTTCTCGAATAATAAGAGTCATACAAAAAATTCGTCAGCAACCCTTGATCGACGAGTACGGTGGTCTGTGAAGGTACTCCCTCTCCGTCAAACGGGCTAGAGGCCACGCCCCCAGCCAAAAGCGCATCATCATAAATGGTGAGGTGGTCTGAGAAAACTTTCTCACCCTTCTTGCCTGCAAACAGAGAGAAGTTCTTATCGATGTTCTCTGCCGAAAACGAACCTGCCAAAAAACCCAAGAGTTCAGCAACGACATCGTTTCGCAAAACCACGGGGCAGTTCATCGTTGGAGCTTGGCCGGCTCCTAAGAGTTGAAGTGCGTTGCGTGCAGCATAGTCTGCTACTTCATCGGGCTGCAATTGATCGAGGAAGTTTGAATATTGCGCGTCTGAACCCATCTCAGCCGCGCCCTCGTGTTCAGCCACACAGGTAATGCGATAACCAAAGAGGCTTGATTGGTGACGCACCTGCTCGCCTGAGCTGTCGACCATGATCGTCTCGCCCCAGCTTTCATCATAGCCTGCCTTGCGAACGCGCTTGATCTTCGAATTTTTTTGCAGTGCGTGATTTTCGAACTCACGCACTTTTTCTATTTTTGTTTCGAGGCGCTGTTCAAGTCCCTTGGTATCGAAACTTTCAATGGAGGGATAAAGAACGCTTGAAAAACCTGACTTGCCTTCCCCAACCGAGCAAAGGTCGTTGAGCGGGTCTGAGGGCATCAGTGCAGCTACTTCCACAGCAAGAGCAATCGCTTTAGTTACCGCTTCAGGTCTGAGGTCAAAGGTGTAAGAGAATCCTAGTTTCTGGTCTTTTAAGACGCGTATGGCCAAACCTTGGTCGTTCGCTTTTGAAAGATGGTCTAGCTTTCCTTCCTTAATTTCGATAGAAAAATGAGAAGACTTTTCCCAATACAATTCGAATTTGTCGATTTCAGAAGACTGAAGTTTTTGAACGCAGAATTCTAGGATTTCCATAGGTTAGGCGCTAGCCTAACTTTACATTGCGATATTTGTAAAGGTACAATGGATCAAATTGCCCAAGTGTCTCAAATCTTGAGAAGACTTGGGTTCCAAGAGGAGAGAGCATGTCTACATCAAAGGGCACGTCCGGAAATTCCCGACTCGATATATTGTCGATGGTCGGAAAGCTTGTCGATGCAGAAAACTACCGAGAATTCCATTGGGAAGGAAGTTTTCAAGAATACATCGACCTCGTAAAAACAGATCCTGCGATCACTCGCAATGCTTTTCAACGCATGTATGACATGATCTTGTCGTACGGCACCGACAGCTATACCGATTTCAAGAAAAACATCGTCCGCTACAAATTTTTCACGGACCCCATCGACAATGGCAAAGACGCCATCTACGGGCTTGACGTTCCTTTGATGAAGTTGGTGCATTTTTTCAAGAGCGCGGCGTTTAATTATGGAACTGAAAAACGCGTATTGCTTTTGCATGGGCCCGTAGGAAGTTCGAAGTCGACGATCGCTCGGCTGTTAAAGAAGGGCCTTGAGCGCTACTCACGAACCGAATCCGGCAGGCTTTACACTTTCAAATGGGTCGATCCCGATAAAAAAATCCAGCATATCTTGGGAAGCCTCACCGAGTTCCCGGACCCGATGCACGATGAACCTTTGAAACTCTTGCCTGATGAAGTTCGCGAGGCGGTTTTCGAAGAGCTCAATCGCGGTAATAAGGGCCCTTATCGCATCGCCACTTACGGAGACCTAAGCCCTCCGAGCAGGTTGATCTATCGTGAACTCATGAAGTTCTATAACGGCGATTGGAAAAAAGTGATGGAGCACGTTCGCGTGAGCCGCTTGATTCTAAGCGAGCGCGACCGTGTAGGCATCGGCACGTTTCAGCCCAAAGACGAAAAGAACCAAGATTCAACTGAGCTCACGGGTGACGTCAACTATCGTAAGATCGCGGAGTATGGTTCGGACTCAGATCCAAGGGCTTTCAACTTTGATGGAGAGTTCAACGTCGCTAACCGCGGTGTCGTGGAATTCATCGAGGTTTTGAAGCTCGATGTGGCGTTCTTGTATGACTTGCTAGGCGCTTCTCAAGAGCACAAGATCAAGCCTAAGAAGTTTCCTCAAACCGACATCGATGAAGTGATCATTGGTCACACCAACGAACCTGAATTCAAAAAGCTTCAGAACAACGAATTCATGGAAGCGCTTCGCGACCGCACGGTGAAGATCGATGTTCCTTACATCACGAAGCTTAAAGATGAGATCAGGATTTACGAGAAAGACTTCAATGCCAACAAGATACGCGGCAAACACATCGCCCCGCATACGATTGAAATGGCGGGCATGTGGGCGATCTTGACCCGTCTTGAGCAACCCAAGAAGGCGAATTTGACATTGCTCCAAAAGTTGAAGCTCTACGACGGAAAAACGCTTGCAGGCTATACCGAAGACAATGTGAAGGAGCTGCGAAAGGAGGCCATTCGTGAAGGCTTGGAAGGGATCAGCCCCCGCTACATTCAAGACAAGATCTCGAATGCGCTTGTGAACGATAAGAACGGCGACATTGGTTGCGTGAATCCCTTCATGGTGCTCAATGAGCTTGATGGCGGCCTCAAACACCACGCCCTCATCTCAAACGATGAGAAACGGCGTGAATACCGCGAAATGCTGGCGGTCGTGAAGCAAGAGTACGAGGACATCGTCAAAAACGAAGTCCAGCGCGCGATCTCTGCTGACGAAGACGCCATCGCAAAACTCTGCGGCAACTACATCGATAACGTGAAGGCCTACACTCAACGCGAGAAGGTGAAGAACAAATACACGGGCCAAGATGAGGAACCCGATGAGAGGCTCATGCGTTCGATCGAAGAGAAGATCGATATTCCTGAGAGCAGAAAAGATGATTTCAGGCGTGAGATCATGAATTACATCGGCGCGCTTGCGATCGAAGGCCGTCAATTTGACTACAAGACCAACGAGCGTTTGCACAAGGCGCTTGAGCTCAAGCTTTTTGAAGATCAAAAAGACTCCATCAAGCTCACGAGCCTGGTATCGAATGTGGTTGATCGCGCTACGCAAGAGAAGATCGATGTCGTGAAGAGCCGGATGATCAAGAACTACGGTTATTGCGAGATCTGCTCGACAGACGTTCTCAATTACGTGGCGAGTATCTTTGCCAGAGGCGATGTCAAACGGAGAGGTTGATGGTAGGTAGATCGTTGAGATCGCCTTTAGGCAAGGCCGCAGGAGGTGAGCAAGGGAAGCGTATGCAAAAATACGCTGTACTGAGCTCGCCGACGAGAACGCAGCATAAAGGCGATATCGACTATCTACAACCAAGGGGGAGCTGTTGATCTATTCCATCAAGCGTGATCATGCCCGTTTTCGAAACATCGTAAAGGGCAAGATCAAGAACGATCTTAAAAAGTACATCGTTCATGGCGAGATGCTTGGGCGAAAGGGAAAAGACGTCGTTACTATTCCCCTTCCGCAGATTGATATCCCGCACTTCAAGTTCGGAGACAAAGAAAAGGGCGGGGTCGGTCAGGGGGAAGGAAAGCCTGGCGACTCGATAGGGCAAGGTCAACCTCAAGAAGGCGAAGGGCAAGGTCAGGCTGGGAACAATTCAGGCGAACATGCTCTCGAAGTGGATATTTCGCTTCAAGAGTTGGCCGAGATCCTTGGCGAAGAGCTGCACTTGCCAAAGATCGAGCCTCGGGGCCACAAGACGGTGCGGGTCGTGAAAGACAAGTACACGGGCATCGCGCGAGTGGGGCCAGACTCTTTAAGGCATTTCAAGCGCTCTTATAAAGAGGCTCTTAAACGGCAGATCTCGACGGGTTCTTACAACCCGAACAAACCCTTTGTAGTTCCGATCAGGCGCGATCTTCGTTATCGAAGTTGGCGCTCGGTGGTCGAACACGAGAACAATGCGGTCATCATTTATATGATGGACGTCTCTGGATCGATGGGCGATGAGCAAAAAGAAATCGTGCGAACCGAAGCTTTCTGGATCGATACGTGGCTGAGAAGCCAATACAAGGGCATCGAGACGCGTTTCATCATTCATGATGCCACCGCCAAGGAAGTCGACGAAGATACGTTTTATAAGACGAGAGAGAGCGGCGGTACGCTCATCTCAAGCGCTTATAAGCTTTGTCAGAAGATCATCGAGACAGACTATGCGCCGAGTGAATGGAATATTTACCCATTCCATTTCTCAGATGGCGACAACTGGTCGGGTGAAGACACCAGGCTTTGCATGGATCTTCTGAAAAACGACATTCTTTCGAAGGTGAATGTTTTTTGTTACGGCCAAGTCGAGAGTCGTTATGGCAGCGGGCAATTTTACAAGGATTTGCGCGAAAGCTTTGGCGAAGACGATGACAAGGTCATTCTCTCGAAAATCGAAAATAAAGAGGGAATCATTCAGAGTATCAAAGATTTCCTGGGGAAGGGTAAATGAGCCTGCCGTTGGAATTGGCGAAGCTTCGCGATGAAGTCAGGGGATATGCGGTTGAGTTCGGGCTAGATTTTTTCGAGACCGTTTTTGAATTGCTCGACTATGACCAGATCAATGCCGTCGCATCATTGGGGGGATTTCCGGTGCGGTACCCTCACTGGCGATTCGGCATGGAGTACGATCAGCTCTCGAAGACCTACACCTATGGATTGCAGAAGATCTATGAATTGGTGATCAACAACGATCCTTCTTACGCGTATCTGATGAAATCAAACAACTTGGTGGATCAGAAGCTTGTGATGGCCCACGTTTACGGGCACGTTGATTTCTTCAAGAACAATTACTGGTTTTCCAAGACCAACCGCAAGATGATCGACACGATGGCCAATCACGCGGTCAGGATACGCGAGTACATGGAAAAGTATGGCGTTGATCGGGTCGAGAATTTCATCGACCGCTGTTTGTCGATCGAGAACTTGATCGATCCCTTTCTCCCATTCACTGCCTCGAAGCGGAAGGCTGAAGAGAACGGAGAAGATGAAAAGTCGCGCGAAGTGGGTCGGCTTAAGGTGAGTCGCGGCTATATGGACAGCTTCATCAATCCGCCTGAGTTCATCGCCGAGCAAAAGAGAAAGATGGTGCACGAAGAAGAGAAGTCGAAGCGCATGCCCAATTCCCCGCAAAAAGACGTGCTCTTGTTTCTTGCAGAGCATGCTCCTCTTGAGACCTGGGAGAATGATATCCTCGCCATGATTCGGGATGAAGCGTATTATTACGCCCCGCAGTGGCAGACCAAGATTTTGAATGAAGGTTGGGCTTCTTTCTGGCATTCGCGCATCATGACCACTCGGGCGCTCAAAGACAGCGAAGTGATTGATTACGCCGACCACCATTCAGGCACGCTCGCGATGCAGCCCGGAAGGCTTAATCCTTATAAGGTTGGCATCGAGCTTCTGCGCGATATCGAAGACCGTTGGAACAAGGGAAAGTTTGGGAAAGAGTACGATGAGTGCGACGACCTTGTCGCGAAAAAGAGCTGGGATAAGAAGCTGGGCAAAGGGCGGGAGAAGATCTTTGAAGTGCGCAGAGTGTGCAATGACGTGACCTTCATTGACGAGTATCTGACCCCTGAGTTTTGCGAGCGTTATAAGCTGTACACCTACCATTTCAACCGACGCACGAATCAGTACGAGATCGCCGACAGGGATTTCAAAAAGATCAAAGAGAAGATGCTGTTTGGGCTCACGAACATGGGCCAACCCTTCATCTATGTCGCTGATGGCAATTATTTGAACAAGGGCGAGCTCTTGCTTCTGCACAAGCACCAGGGTGTCGACTTAGACCAGCGCTATACGCGAGAGACATTGAAGAACGTGGCCGAGATCTGGAGAAGGCCAGTGAACATTGAAACGGAAGTCGATGGTCAGCGCAAACTCTACTCGTTCGGAAACGGCGAGTTCTCAGAGAAGTTCCTCTAACCCGAAAAAAGCGAGCTCACCTCGAGAGCGCGCGTCGAAGCGGCAAAATATAGGTGTCTCGAATCGATTCCAACCTTTGACCCAGCGCTTTTCTATCAAGCAGATGGCCTTTGACGTCTGAATGGGTGATTTCAACTCCTATCGACTCCTGGGTGGGCGACGTGATCAAAACAATAGGTTTTCCCGCCGGAGAATCTGCAAACGGGGTCGAAACCATGAAGCCCCGGCCATATTCAAGTCCATCAATAGAGCTCTCGATTTGTTTTAAGGCGAGGTCCGCAAACTCAATCGCACGCAGCCTTTGGGTGTCTGCAATTCCAAAAAAGTGCCTTGCAAGGTCTTCCAGCGTCGAGCTGCGCTGGGCGATCGCATGTTCTTTGATCAGGGCTGCCGCTTTTTCCAGTCTTTGGAATTCCTTGAAGTACATCAGGCCTTCTTCGATCAAATGGTATCGCGCATAGAGCCGGTTCAGGTCGGGTTCCTTGAAGACATCATCGCGCGGTGATTTGATTTCCACGTGAGGCCAAACGCCGGGCACTTGTTCTTGACGACCCCAGTACTGTTGGTAATGACCCACTTCATGAAAGACGTTGCCAGAGGGCGCAAGTTGCAAGTGGTGGAAGTCCGATCGTAGCAAGAAAATCGCGGGCTCTCGGTTCCTTGTCGAAGTTCGTAACGATGAACTAAAGGCGGGATTCATTTGGCGCGTGTCCCAAATCAAGAGCGTAGGTCTGGATTGCGCAGACAGAGTGGTCGCAAGTTCAGTGATCCAAGGTCGTGGCTTTACCTCGGCCGATTCCGGTTGAAAGGGTTCGATGTGAACCTGGAAGTCGACATAAGGCGTGATGGTGTCGAGCTCGTTGCGCGATCGAGTAGCGATTGTCGCTAAAGCCTCTTCGACATAAGCCAAATATTGTCGTTTTGAAGGTGGATCAAAGGGTTTAAGGGGGAGTGTCTTGATCACAGCCGTCGCAGCCACTCCCGTCAAATTGAGATAGCGAGCCATGTAAAACAAGAGATCGCGATGTGCATGAAAGTCGGTTGGGTTTTTATGGATGGTTTCTTGCAGGGTTGTGATCTTGGCAGGCAGCTCAAAGATGGCCGTGCTTGAGTCTTTGGAATTGGGTAGTCTTGCTTCGAATTGAAATTGGAGTTCTTTGGGTGGAGCGATGCCATGTCTTATCAATGCATCGTAGCCTAATAGGTAAAGTTCACAGGTCAGAGGAGCCAAGGTTCTTGGCGAAGCCATGCCGAGGCCTTGCGTAAGAACCAAGAGACCGCAAAGAACTGCAAATAGTGAAATGAACTTTCGGATGGACTTAAGCCCAAACCCAGCGATCAAAACTACCCTCCTCGGACCAGCGACGCCTAACATGCTGCCCCGGGTCAGACAAGGGTGGTTGTTCGAGGTTTTTCATCCTGCAACAGCTTCTTAGGCTTTGAAGTGAGCGGGAAGGGGGGCAAAAATCCCTTGATGAAAGGCCTTTTCTTCTTCTGAAGAGAGCCAGAGGGCGTGTAAAAAGAAACCGCGCTCAGGCAATAAAGACTCATTAGGGCGCAAGTTTGGTTGTAGCGTGGATGAGCACTTTGAAAAAAGCTGTTTTGTTTCAGTTGAGAGTTTTTCTGAACGCTCTGCTAGCCCTTTGAGCGGATTTGAAGAGGACGAGTAGACTTGGTCTTTCAAAACAGCATGCCCAAGAGCTGCAAGCGTTGCACGAATCTGGTGGGTAACGCCCGTATGAATTTGCGCCAATACAAGCGTCGAAGGACCGTATGCGGTGTTCACGCCGTAAAGAGAGCGAAACGAAGTTTCGGCCGGCCAGGAGCGCAAGCCGCGTGGCTCTATGACCGACGCGATCATGCGTTTCTTTGACTTTTCGCTGTGTGATAAAAAAAAGCAAATGCGTTTTTCGATCTCAAGATTTCCTTCGACCCAAGCCAAATAAACTTTTTTAATTCCCTGTTTTTTCCAAACCTCCTTGAGCCTGCGCCGAGCGGCAAGACTGCGCGCACAGACGAGAAGCCCGGAAGTGCCGGTATCGATGCGATGTGCGAGAAGGCCTTCGAGCGGGCGCGTGGGATCCGCGGTTTGCAAGGTTTCTGGATATCGTGCGCCCAACGCTTGAAGTGCCGTATCAGTCTCGGTGGGTTTGAGCGGATGCGCGCTCATGCCCGCAGGTTTATTGATGACGATGAAGTCTTCTGTTTTGATGACGATCTCTGGCGTGAGGCGTGGATTTGGCACGAGTTTGAGCTGTTCTTGTTTGAAGACATCGAGCGCGATCACTTCAAGTTTATCACCTGTGCTAAGTGGGGCCAAGCGAGCGACGGGTCTTTGGTTCAGTCGCACTTGATCGTTGCGGAAGGCTTTTTTGAGGGCTGAACGAGGACCAAGTTTTGCGTGGCGCAAAAGATAGTGTTCGACCGTTGAATTCGCGTTTTCTTCCTCAATGATAAAGTGGTGAGCCATAAGTTGCCGCAGTCTGTTCGAAGTTTCGCCGACGACCGTACATTGAATTGCGCTTTCGATCAAGGCTCGGTCGGGTCAAAGCATCCACCGCCGCCAGCTTGATTCGGAATCGCGCGGGGAAGCGCGCGGATCGACTGAGCAGGATTACCGGGCGGGTTGTCTCGCGGAGGATTGAAGGCAGCGTTTCTGCCCGCTGGAGTGATGCCTCCGCCTTGCGGTACGCAATTGGGTCCTGAGCAGATCTGGCAACATCCAGCCGCTGGCGTATTCAGAGCGCTTGAAGTGGGATTGTAGCTGCGTGAGCATGCGTAAGTGCGGTTGGTCTTGATCGCAGCCGCTTCGGCAGCGAGATCACAAGAGCCTGGTGCCTTGTCAAAGGGGTCGCCGCCCGGCGGCTGCAAGATCGATCCCACGGCAGGATAGTGTCTTGCGCAATAAAAATCATTGGGACCCGTTGCCGTCGGGTTGACCGTATCATCGTGCGAAAGAATGATCTCAGGGTCAACGGGTGTTGAGGAACGGAACGCGCACGCCCGAAAGGAAGTGTTCTCAAGATAATGCGGCAAGAACGGGCGAAATGGCCTGATCACCAGAGTGCCGTCGTTGCGCAGATACTGGTTTGGCACGGGCGGATAGATCGGACAGCCTGAATTGCCGCTGATCTGCGTGCCATCGATATTCCAGCCGGCCAGTGCTGCATCAGTTGAGCAGCGCTGGCCGAATTGAGCGGTCCGAAAACTAAACGGACAAGGTTTAGGTCCCAAACGCGTGATGGGTCTTTGCGAGGGTTGGCCTCCGCCGTTGACCGGACGATCAAGCACGTAAACCTGGTTGAAGGGTTGCGATCGGTCTTTGATCGAACCATCTGCATCAAACCGAATGGGATAAAGCGCCGTGTATTGCCGTAAGCGGAAGGTTTGGAGGATCCTTCCAGAAGAATCCGTGAATATGGGGCAAGTGCCATCGGCCAGGGGTCTTGCGGCATATCCCAAGATATTGCCGGGCTGGTTGTTTTGACCCGCGCTCGCAATTGGAATCACAGTCTGAGCCGCCACCGGAATTGAAAAGTCGCGATTTGATTGAAGAGCCAGCGCAAACGTGCTGTCCATCGGATAGAAGCTTGGCGATCCGTTGACGTTGACCTGAGGGCAGGTGAAAGACGCATTGCCGGCGTTGATGCTTCCGGTTTCGTTTGAGCGAACATAGAAGTCATAATAATAACTTTGCGCGCTAAAGCTCGTGGGGCCGGTTCCTCCGCCTAAACTAAACTCATTTGCAATGCTCACGAAGTTCGATGGCCTATTCTGAAGCGGGGAGGGGCGTTGCACGACCAGGTGGCTGATCGTGAGGTTCTTTTGAAATTTGTCATAACAGACGTAGTGAAAGATGTTCCGAAACGATCTGCCCTCGGAGTCGCGAAAATCACCTGTTGAAGTGATGGGGGCCTTTGTAAAGCCCAGTTCATTTGTAGTAAATCCCGTGTTGTTGCCACGAGCCGTATTGGGAACGAGCCGAATCCGAAGCACAACGCCATCGGCGATCTCAGTGTCCCACACATCAGGGCCCGGGCATTCGACGTTGAAGGTCGTGACTTGAGTAGGTTCAGTTTCGACAACGCGCCTGATGACGCTAGAGTCGCTGGTATTGGTTTCGTCCCAGGCAAAACGGCATTTGCAGCTTTTCGCAGGATCAGTATTGCTTCCGCTGCCTTGTACTTGGCAGACATCTCTTAGAGTAGTGTTCTGGCTAAGAGCGCTGAAAATTAGTGTAAACGCGGGTGCCTGCGACTGTGGAGCAGCGGCAGGAGAAGCCTGGGGTGACGGAGTAGGCGAGGCCGCCGTAACCGTAATGTTGGAAAGCGTGAAGCTTGGGCCATTGGTGCTGCTTGAGGGAGCACCTGAGGGCCTTGCACCTGGTGAAGTAGTGCTCGATGAACCTCCGGCACCCACGCCACTTGTGCCCGTGTTTTTACACGCCGTCACAACAGAGCCCACCCCAAAAATCACCATCCAAAGCATGAGATTTGAAAGTGTTGCTTTCATCATGGGCCTGCTCCTTGTTGGTTCGCGTCTTGAAGTATACACAAGGGGAATCGCGAAAGCCGCTGAGCCGCGTTGTTCGAGTTGTTTGATCCTGAATACAGATTATAAACCTGAAATTGGTTGGTTGTGCCCGGTTTAATGCGCTGTGGAGTAAATTGCCGGGCACGCGCATTGTTTTGCGGGTCTTGCATCTGTTCAAGCGTCACGTCCGGAGGCGTCACCACGTAAACTATATCAAACTTTGAATCTTGATCGATGGTGCGAGGTGAATAAATAAAGGGATTCGGATTGGGAAGGCCAGGGTTCTTCAATCTTCCACTTGCGTCGGTATCTGCCTCAACGCACGCTCTTCGGCCGCCGTTGCCTAAGAGCCAAACGTCTTGTGCAAGACCGCCATCGTCTTGAGCGCGGTTCGAACCCACAAGCGAAGGATTGCACCACTGGCCGCCCGGTGTGAAGTTCGCGGGGCGGTTCGTGGTGTTTGTCGCATCTGTAATGCCCCAATCTTGACAACAATTGACGCCTGTAGTGGTGTCTCTGCAAGCAGTGCCAGTTGGAAAGTTTTGATAAAATCCACCAGCCTGACTTCCGTTGCCATCTCCGGCAGTTCCAAGTTCATCGCAGTTTCCAAAGCCTGGGTCAGAAAGCGTGGTTCCTAGCTGCGCGGACTGCTGAAAACCCAATGTAGGCCCACCAAAGGACCTGGGCTCCATACCGTCAGTGCTGCACACGCTGTTTCCACCGGCGGCGTTGAATGCGGCGCCAATACACTCTCTCTCTCGAATCGTGCAATGCAGTTGCCCGATGTCATTGGGGTTGGCCAAGTCTTCTACCGTCCGCTGATCATAACTTGTTCTGAACTGCCAAACCTTGGCCCACTTTTTTCCTGGCGGAAGGGTCACTACACTTGGGCCGGGGCAGGCTTGGTTTTGATCCGGAACAGCGGCAAAGCCAATCACATCGCGTCCGACTGAAGCATTCCCGACCACCACAGGACCAAGCTCAGGATGCACTTCGCAATCAAGCGTTTGAGAGGCATAGTTTGAAACCCGATGGATCAAGCACACCGACTCTCGAAAGATGCCGCTTCGAAAATTCGAAACATAAAAGTCATGGCGATTAGAGCGAAATTTTTCGCATTCAGGCTCGCTGCCGTTCACACAAGTCGTGGGCCTTGGGATGAGGTTGTCATCTGACGGAAAAATCGTATTGTCGCCCGAACTCACGCCAGCAATGTCAGGGGTGCGCAGGTCGATGGGCGCTAAACTATAGAGAGTCAGGTCATAAATAGCATTCGCGCTGCGGTCATTTGGTGTGAGTGGGCACTCGTAGGGAAGGGCAGCACCCGGTGATGAGGCGTCTGGAATCGCGCCGTAGTCGCGGCCAAAGGATGTGGTGTAGAAATTAAAGGGAAGGCTCAAATCCCAGATCCTGGGATCGACCAAGGTTCCATTGCGATACTTCGAGGTGTTCTGCGCGCGATCCAAAAGGTCACGGCACTGGTAACGTTGCACTTGGGTGTAATTGCTCGCAAGCGAGGCGTTGATCGACGGATTGGCTGCATTCAAGAATACGCGCTCGCTGTCTGAGGTTTGGCTCGCAGCTTTGACTGAGATGCGAACGTCGAAGTAAGCGGCGTCTGTGGCTACCTGAGTGAACAAGCAGCGGAGCATGTTGTTCTCGACGCGCGAGGGCGTTTGAAAAACTTCCCTGGGAATCCCGCTCGAAGGTTCGATGAAGTTAAAGACACAATCACAATCATTTACAGTCGAGCAGTAGTTTCCAATCTGGTCATCCGAGCTGATGAGCTCGATGTAGCTGTTCGGATCAAGGTTTGAACGCACCACGCGGTTGATCGTGATCACGGCTTCAGAGCCGCTCGAGGGGAGGGTGCCCCCCGCACTCCCCCCGAAGCTCTTCACAGCGGCGGTACCACCAGTAGCCGCCGCAGATTGCGAGCCTGAGTTCTTACAACCCGTGACTGCAATGGCGAGAACCCCAATCAACGCCAAGACAAGGCTTTCCCCCACGGAAGACCGTGTCTGAAGCGCAAAAGTGGTTCTCATTCTTGAAAAGGTCCCCACCGTAAATATCCCCACAAGAGTTAGATCGTGCAAAATTCGAGCAAAGTTGAGTTAAATATTTCAATCAACTAATGAATTTCAATTTAGGCCCTGGGAAAAATACGCCGGTCAATTCAATGTGTTTATATAAGTGCTTGAAATGAATCATTTCCCGTTTTTTGGAGGTGTAGAAGTTTTATGCGGTCCATATGAATTGGCGGTACGAGGGCCGGTAAAACGTCGCGTAACTATTGATAGATTTACTCAAGTGATGATCTTCTTTACGCTTTCAGGGCTGTGAGCGTCGCGAATCTGGGAAATTCGTTTAACAGTACGAAATTTCTGGCTTTTTTTTCTAACCCCCTGCAGATTTAATAATGTGCGCACATTAAAATACGGCTTAGAAAAACCCACGTTGATTTGGCTGGTAGTGGCGGTGTTGTATTTTACCTTCTTTTGGACGCATTTCCGCCAAAGCCCCCTACAAGAACACGAACAAGCAAGCCTCGCGATTATTGAAAAGTTTGCTCACGATGCTTTTCCTCCAACTTTAGGGGTCTTGAAAACTACGCCAGATTGGGGCGGACACCTTGGCTGGTATGTCGTGATGGGGCAAGTATATGGGCTCTTTGGACAAGAGGTTCAAACCCTCAGGGTAGTGAATGTCGTGGTGATGCTGGCAGCTCTACTGGTTTTTGTCTATCTGGGCTACGCCGTGACCTACCGAAATCGCCTGAATCCCCTTTGGATCAGCCTTGCGCTTGTTCTTTTTGCGGCGAATCCTTACTCGTGGCTTTCTGCCTTTCGCGTCGATTATCTTCCGCTGCTTTGTTTGAGCCTGCTCTTGGCGCTTTACTGTTTTGAACGTGAACAGCTTGGCTTTTCGGCTTTGTTCAGTTCGTTTGCCGTACTGGTTGACTGGAGGGCGCTCGTGCTTCCGTTAGCCTTTTTGATCACAAGACTCACAGGCGAATCAAGCAAGCTCCTGCGGCCCGAGCGGATGATCGCTTTTATCCTGCCGTTTTTCGTGGGTGCGCTCCCACTGCTGGGGTGGAAGGGGATTGTTCCCGAAGGAGAGGCTAGGGCTAACTGGCAATTGCTTTTAGAGAATGCTTCTGTGTTTCGCATTGAAGAGCTTTCGTATTTGATTCTGCTGCTGCCGCTTTACTCGCTGTATTTTTCATGGGCTTGGGCGTTTAACGCGCGATCTCGCTCTTTGGTTCTGGGCGCGATTTGGTCGGCTGTCCTGATCCCAGCGTTTTTCTTTTTTCCCATGCGATTTGATCTCTGGAACGAAATCAAATTTGGGCTCCAGGTTCCGCGCGGCTACATCGATCTTGGCGCATTGATGGTTGCCGGCCAATACAAGAATCTCGTGCTTTTTGTACCATGGCTAGCCGGGGTTTTCTTGGTGTTTCAACTGATCTTCATGGATGCCCTAGAACAGTCTAGAAGCCTGCGTTACTTCATCTTGATCTCTCTGCTCATTCAACCTTTCGTGGTGGGAGTTGCCGACCGCGATTTTTTGATTATCCTGCCTTTCGTCTTGCTTTTGAGTTTGTCTGAGGCTTTAGTAGGCGAAGAAGGAAAACTCGCATGATCAACTTTGAATTGTCGGATGAGAGAAAAGAACTGCAACGTCTAGCGCGTGAATTCGCAGCCAAGGAGATTATTCCGAAAGCGGCTCATCATGACGAGACGGGCGAGTTTCCTCACGAAATTTTCAAAAAGGCCTGGGAACTGGGGCTTGCGAATTCTCATGTGCCTGAAGACTGCGGAGGATTGGGTTTAGGCGTGCTCGACGGTTGCATCATCACCGAAGAGATGGCCTATGGTTGCACAGGCATCGCAACGGCGATGGAGGCCAATTCGCTGGCGGCGGCTCCGATGATCGTCGCGGGTAGCGAGGCTCAAAAAAAGAAATACCTGGGCATGCTTACTGCTGAGCCCCTGTATGCGGCTTATTGCGTGACCGAACCCGGCGCGGGCTCTGACGTTGCTGGTATACGCACGGTCGCGAAAAAAGTAGGCAATGAGTATGTGATCAATGGTTCGAAGATGTGGATCACGAATGGTTCGGTTGCAAGCTGGTTCTTTGTTTTGGCGTACACCGATCCCGCGGCAAAACACCGAGGCATGAGCGGTTTCATCGTAGATGCAAAATCAGCGGGCGTTACGGTTGGAAAAAAAGAATGGAACATGGGTCAACGCGCAAGCGACACCCGTGGGATTACTTTTGAAGATGTGAAGGTTCCGGCTGAAAACCTTCTTGGAAAAGAAGGCGACGGGTTCAAGATCGCGATGAGCGCGTTTGATCACACCCGTCCGACCGTGGCCTCCGGTGCCGTAGGTCTCGCGAGACGGGCGATGGATGAATCGATTCAGTATGCGCAGACGAGAAAAACGTTTGGCCAGCCCATCGCTGTTCACCAAGGGGTGAGCTTCATGATCGCCGATATGGCGAAAGACATCGAGGCTGCAAGGCTGCTTGTTCACCGTGCGGCTTGGGAGATCGATCAAGGTCGTCGCAATACGCGTTTTGCGGCGATGGCAAAAGCGTTCGCCGCAGACATGGCGATGCGCGTGGCAACGGATGCGGTTCAGGTTCACGGTGGCTACGGTTATTCGACCGAGTATCCCGTTGAAAAACTCATGCGTGATGCGAAGATCTACCAGATCTACGAAGGCACATCCCAGATTCAGCGATTGATCATCGCTAAAGAAATTTTTGAGCGCGGTTAAGAATTTCGGTATCAGCACTTAAGTTCAGCCTATTCCAATTCAGAGGCGATGAACCAGCGCGTAGCTCCTTCAACGCAGAGTTCAGGCCAGACGCGGCCCAACTGCGGAAGGGCGGCCGGGAAATGTTCAATGACAGCCACGACTTCCTCTGAATGCAAGCCTCTCTTGTAAAGGTCGCGCAAGAGATCTCCGGTTGAAAGCCACGGAAGATCTTCTCCCTCCATATTCACCCGAGGTTCAAGGATCAAAAGAAAATCTTCCACGAGCCGAACTTTACTTGCCAGCGTATCAGCGCCAAGTTTTTGAAACGCAGCTCGAAGGCCCGCCATTGCGCGTGCGCGCACGGGTGACGGGACAAGAGGGGCGTTTGATTGGGCTTCATAAAACCATCGGCCGAAGTCAGGCGCAGAAGTCGTGAAGGCGCCGTTGGGATTTGTGTTTCTTTCGCCGGAGAGCGGTTCAGAGATCAGCCTTCTTGCCGCTAAAACACGGCCCGCAGAGAGAGCTTCCGGCAGGCTTCCATCGTTTCCTATAAGCCACGCGCCTTCTACAAAACGGGCTGACGCAAAATCGACATCGCGAAGCCTTGCCCTAGCGATCAGCTCATCGTTTTGGCAGGGCATGAGAGGCGCTGGAATTCTCATCCATTTTGATGCTGATTTGAGCGCGGGATTCAAGCGCACGCTCTTAGGTTGGGCTGTTTGAATGGGTCCCACCTCGCGTGCAAGCCAAAGCACGGGGTTGACTGCGAGCTCACCTATGTCATCGATCACCGCGAGCTGTTCCCATGCATCAAGAAAACGGAATCGCCCCAAAAGTTCTGCGGTTACTTTCGCCCGTTCGGCGAAATGCAAAAAACCCCGTGGTTGAGAATGCCAAGCATGGCCTAATCCTAAGAGTGATAGACCATTTTCTGAGCAGAGATCTCTTAAAGACAACAAAGGAAGAGGACGGTCATGGGCATGAAAGAAACCATCGATCACGCCCGAACGTGTTTGCGCGTCGCTATAAGTTTCGTAGGCCGTTCGTAAAGGGTGTTTGCGATCAAGCCAGGCGATCAAACGTTCGCACTGTTTGCGTGCGCCACGCGACGGTTTGAGGCCTGAGGCTTTAAAGAAGCTCTGAAGTTCGTATATCCATAGCCTGCTCTGAAACGCATAGCTCATCAGTCGAAGCACCCCGTGAGGTTTGAGCAGATCCTTCAGACGAGAGAGAAAAAGATCCTGATTTGCAGAATGGTGAATGACTCCTGTGCAGAGGATGTAGTCGAACTGGCCCAGAAGACCAGCGAGATCGTCATGCAAGTCCGCTTGCACTGTGCTGATTTTTGAGGACACTCTGGCCAGGCGGGCTCGCCTGCGAAGAAGACGCAGGCTTTTTTCACTCAAGTCCACGGCTGTGATTTGCGCTTTAGGATGCACTCTGGCGGCGACTAAGGGTTCAAACGCTCCCGAGCCTGCGACCAAGATGCGAGTCTCAGCCGTGTGCTCGAGATACCGGCCTGTCCTTAGGTATTGACCCCATTCATAAGCCATCGAATGAGCATGGGGAACTGCCGGCAGAGCCAACCACGGAATTTGAGGGTAGGGGAAGTTCTCGTACTGAATCGCCACTCTGCGCACGACGTCGTTGAGTATACGCATCTCATCTTTAGTCTGCCTCAGTTTCCTCCAAACTTCGAGCGTAGTTTTTATAGAGGTCCTCGAGATCCCGGCGGGCTTCAGACGCCCATCGTTCCAATCGATAAAGTTTATAGCAGCGAAGACGATCCTCTTCCGCGAGTTTTTGGACAGCTGTCTTTGAATAAGACCCGAAAACAGGATCAAGGCTCGGACATCTCGCCTCTAGGCCTTTGTGCGAGCCTTTGAATGCGCGAAGCTCTTTCTCAAGTCCTTTGAGGTATGCTTCATAGGTCAAAGTGCGGTCATGAAGAGATCGTTGTTCTTCTTTTTCCGAATTCAAAAACGCATCCGACGAGCCCGCCAGAAAAATGCCCGACTGCAGGTCGAGTTGCTCATTTGAAGGGTTGTGAAAAAGCGACGCCTGGGCAAGGGCCGTGATGTCGTACTCCGAGTGCTCGACTCCTATGCTGGTTTGGCCGCCAAAGTAAGTTTTGAAGTCGGTGACTCCGTTGGCTTGGATCACGCTCGTGATGTTTTTTAACCCTAACGGAGCTGTTTTTTGAGCAAGAACTCCGGCGCTTGCTTGTACAGGGCTTCGCCGTTCTTCGTCGGCGTAACCAAAGAGAGCTCTTACCGCGGCTGCGCCAGAGATTTCCCAGCTGCCGGGCTTGATCAAGTGGCGCAACCAGTGCTCACGTGCCGTGAACTCGACCGCGGCGGCTTCTTCCAATCCAAGCGGGTTGACGTGATAATAGGTTCCCAGTTCCACGTCAACTTCTGGCGTGGCCAACTGCAGACCCGCTCTGAGTTTCGGGCGAAGTTCAAAGCCCAGCTCCTTAGCCGAGACATACCAGCCTAGTCTCCAGAGTTTCTCATCTCCGGCATGGGGAAACCATCCCGCTGCGCCAACGGAACCGTTCTCGGATGAGGCTTGAATAAGCACCAAGGCTAGGCCCAGCCAGATGTCATTGTTAACGATGACTTCTTTCCAATGGTCCCACTCCTCCCAGTTTTTTGGAAAGAAGGACTCACCCTGTTTTGCGAGCAAGTACACGCCGAGATCGGCGATTTCACTGGCGCGAAAGTGTCGCAAAAGTGAGTCGCTGATGGTGTTCACGAGTTCTTGGCTTTCTCGGCGAGGCAGAGAAACCAAACGAGGAATTGAGCCTGATTCAAGCGAAGACTGCCTTTGGACATGCAACGACGAAAATCGCAGCTTCGGCAGCGATTTCAAGAGCGCGCCATAGATTTCTAGTTTCAGGCGCAGCGGTGAGGCGTCTAGTTTCGCCTGGGTAGAGGGGTGAAGGAACCAAGGGCTTCCCACCCATGCATCGATGTCTTTCTTAGAAACAAACCAAGGCCGATCCGAGAGATAAAGCACGATGGGTTCGCGCAGGTCGCCAAATTGAACGTTCTCTTCTTGCGAGCTCTGAGCAGCATCCTCAAGAAATACCGCTTCAAGACCTGGCGGCTCTTCAACTTCCGCGGCGTCCTCTTGAGCATGAAGTGAGCAGAGTGGCGAGAAACCTACCGCCATCAGCGCAATGAAAAAGAAAAAAGTTTTTTTTGCTCCCACTCAAAAAACCCCATGATTCTACTGCCGTTTCGTGTTTTGACGCCTAACACAATTTCTGCGGATTACTCAATTGCCGATCCTGGATTTCTCTCTTACGGTTGGTTCGTGAAAACGTCGATTCTCGGAATAGGCACGGCCCTGCCTCCCTACGCTTATACTCAAGACGAAGTGTTTGCGTTGGCGGGTTACCGCCAAGAATCCATACGCCGCTTGTTGCGGGCAACGGCGATCGAAAGACGCTTTTTGGCGTTTGAAAAAAACCATCTTCCTCAGGAAGAGAGTGACTGGTTTCATCAGCATTATGCGAAGTGGTCTGTGAAATTAGGGGTCGAGGCGGGCTTCAAAGCGCTTGAGCGATCAAGCCTGCGAGCCTCCGAGGTCGACTATTTGATCGCCACAAGTTGTACCGGCTATCTTTGCCCGGGATTGAACCTGCGCCTTGCTCGAGAGCTTGGACTTGGCCCGCGCGTAAAGACGGCGAATCTCGTCGGCATGGGTTGCAGTGCGATGATCCCGGCGCTTGAGCGCGCGGACGAATTCTCTCATCGTCACGTCGGGAAGAATGTTCTCGTGGTGGCAAGTGAGATTTGTTCCGCTTCTTATTGGCTGGACGAGCAAGACCTTGAAAGTGTAGTTGGAAACGCCTTGTTCTCGGATGGCGCATCTGCTGCCGTTCTGCGCGCTGAAGACGAGCGCGCGAATAGAGGAAAAAGAAAAACCTTTCTTGAGGCGTTTGTTACGAGCTCCAACCGAGAGCTTCTCGGAGCGATGGGGTTTTCTCAAAAACAGGGCAGGCTCAAGGTCCGCCTTGATTCAGGCGTGCCCTCGGCTGTGCTTGATTTGGCTGACGACGTGGCGACGGAACTTTCAAAGCTTGCGGGCCTTCATCCGAGCGAGCTTAAGCATTGGATCCTGCATCCGGGAGGCCGCAAAATCCTTGAGCAGGCTGAGTCGCGTTGGGGATTTCAGAAAGAACTGGAATCGAGTTGGCGCGTGATGCGCAAGTTTGGAAACATGTCGTCGGCGACAATCCTTTTTGTTTTGGAGGATTATTTGACGGGCGGTCAAACGCCGCGATCACAAGAATATGGGTTGATGATCGCCATGGGGCCTGGTTTGAGCGCTGAAGGGGTATTGCTGCGCTGGAGCTGACGAATACGCAGGCTCCAGCGCAGGCAAGGATTCATGTGAGAGTTATTTCGAAGGATTCGGAGTCAGATAGAGTTCATCTCGGAAAGCCGAGAAATCTGAAATCTGAACATCACCCAATTTTCGATCGATCAACGCGCTAGCCTTATTGCTGTCGCTCAGGTGAGGGCCGAAGTTGAGGTTCACCGCTTGGGCCACTTCAGCATCGCACTGAGGATTGAGTACGGCGTGCTTGTCTTCTCGGTTCACGCAAGTCTCCCAAGCCTTATGCTGGGCTTGGCAGGCAGCGCCTATGTCGCCTTTTGGATCGAGAATCAGACGATCAAGGCCCTTGTGGTCTTTGTTCTTGACGACCACGACGTTTGCAGACTCCACTGCCAAAAACGCACGGGTAGGGATGCCATCAGTGAGATCGACCCTGAGTTGATACGTACGGTCGATTCCGCAAAAGTCTTGAGCAGGTGTTTTTCCTGCTGCGGCCTCAGTGGAGTCGATCACATTATTGAATGCTTGCACCAACCCATTGGTTTTGAGGCGTTGGCCTTCATATCGAGTTTCAGCGCCAATGCTTTTTCCAGAATCTACGGCCTCAACCTTCTTATAAGGTTTTTCGCCAGACATCGCTTGTGTTGCGATCAAAACTTCCATTTTGTCGTTGAGCGCTTGCCTTGCCCAGAGCGGAAGCCCCAAGCCAGCACCAGCCTTTGTATTGATTTTGGTAAACGTGGCGGTAGACTCGCCTTTTGCTGAAGCCGTTGCGCTGATGTTCAAACCCACCCAGCGCAGCTCGACAAGCTCAGGATTCTCTTTTGATCTTTGAACTGTGATCTTGATGCGCGAGAGCATGTCGGGGTTTACACCAAGTTGAAAAGAGCCGATTGAGGTCAGTGCAGGTTCGCCTCTGAGCTTCCTAAAAACTTCGCGGTTGCTTACATTGCCTGCCAAAACATAGTCTGCTTTCAGAAGGTCTGGGTTGTGGGCTGCTGTGGGGACGGGGTTGATCACCTTAGGCGCAGGAACCGTCGTGATCAAGGATTTGGGTTCGACCTTGATTCCCGGAGCAGGATCGTTCTCGCTCACCGCTCCACCTCGGCCAAAGGGCGCTGAGTTTTCGTTGCGAACCAAGTCGGGAAGCTTAGGAGCAAGCGCGCTGTCTCTTTCGCCTTCTTGCCGTGCCTGTGTTGAGTTCTTTTCGGCTTTTGCCAGGTCACCTTTTGAAGCATCTGAAACAGTGACTTGGGTCTCTGCAGGTTGTTCAATCGTTGCCGGAGCAGGTTGAGGGTTTTCTCCGCCGCCTCCGCCACCAGCGCCGCGTTTGTCGTCCTTTTTACTGCAGGCCATTGAGAGGGCCGCGATCAGCACAATCAAGCTGTGTTTAACGGTTGCGGAAGCTAAAAAATTACTCATAAAATTCACCTCTTAGGCCAGTATGGTGCCGCGCACTATACCTATAATTTTAACCACGCGCAGCAATATAAATTACGTAAGTAATTTAGTCAAGTAATTGTTTGGCGTGTGTAATTGTTTCGCATCTCATTCCACATTCTGCTCAAACCAACGGGCGAGTTCGGCTGGGGTTGGTGACAGTTTTTGGGTGACCAGATCGCGGCGGATCTCAATCGAAGAAAGACGAGACGAGGATGCAAGCGTCACCTGGCGCACTCCCCAGGTTTGCAGGGCGTGTGCGAGCATGCCTGTCTGAAAAAGACCTTCCATTGCTCGTAGCGAAGCGCCACGAAATTGAAAACTTTCTAGACTCCACGATGCCCATTTTTCTGGCAAGAGAGCACTTTCGCAGGGCTTGTACAGGGGAGTAATGCCGAGGTCTGCCATCAGGTCAGAGACTAAGGGAATTTGACTATGAGGAACTTCTGACCTTGCTACCTTACCCACAAACGACTTGAACGCTGAAAGGTGTAAAAGCGGCGACCGATATTCTTCCGGCAAAAGAAAGCTTCTTTCAATGCCATTCATCTCGAGCGAGAGCGCGGGATCATAAGCGCTCTGTTCTTCACGCACTTGGCGAGAGCGTCTTTTCTCAAAACTGCTTTTTCGTTTCTTTCGAGGTACGAGCTCATATCCTTCCGCTTGAAAACCATCAGGCACCTCAAAGCTCATCAGTTCATTGGCGAGAAGCTCTTTTGAGTTGGGTTTGCCAGACACCTGTTCAAGAAGCGAAGCTTTAAAATAGTGCTTCGCGGTCGATTCAAATGCAAAAGGTTTTCTCTTCAAGATGCGGTTGAGCGTGCGCAAAGTTTTCAAGAGGGCCGAGTGCTTCCGCTTGTTTTCTTCATGCTGAGCTTCAATTCGAAAATGTTGGGCAATGGCATCTTGAAACTGCGCAAGGCTCCAGTTTTTAAAACCTTCGGGATCATGACGTTCTGAGACGCCAAGCAAGAAGAATTTTCGCGCCTCGGGAATTTCAAGGAGTTGTTCAATAAGCTCTCGTCCCTCGTGGCTTTGCAGAAAGTCCGCAAGTTTTGAGTGTATTCGGCCAGTTGAGGCCCAGGAGAAAGACGGATAGACCGCAGTGAAAGAAACTACGCAAATTCCCGTACTCAATAAAAATACTTTAAAAAGATGAAAACAGTTCAGATGAAAAACCTACTGTTCCGTTATCCGTTATCCGTTAATGAATGGAAAGTTCCTATCATTGTTGATTGCAATGGTCAAGCATTAGAGAGTCATGATCAGGCTTAAAAATCCCACATCAGATTGAACGTGGCATCGATCAAGTTCACCGCAGAGTCGAGAAAAGCGGCGTGATAGGTGACTTCAGGTACCAGGTGAAAATCGCCAGCAGTCGGGATCAGCATGCCCACTCCTAGTCCTGGCGCGAACCCCGTTTGGTTTCCTTGAACTCCATGACGAGAGCCTCCATCATTGACCGAGGCGTTTACGCCGTCAAGATAAAGCCGCAAGTAGAGACCGCTATCCGGTTCAAGCATCTGTCCAAACGCGCCGAAGTCGAAAGTCCTGATTCTCACCGTTCCTACGTTCGAGTATCCACCATGCAAACCAAGCGCGTAAATGGGAGTGAATGCGTATCCACCGTGCAATTGAAGATAAACGCCAGTGCCTGATCCGTTTTGAGCAAGAACCCTTAGGCCCAAGCCTGCTCCTCCGAAACTCTGGCGGTCAGCAGCGGCAAATGCGGCTGAGCTCATGAAGCTCGCTATGAACAACAAAACCAATCTAAGCTTGTGCATATTCCTCTCTCCCTGCTACGAACCTCTGAAACCATGACATCTTTACTCACACCGAAGCAACTCGTCTACCCCTATCGTGTAGTTCTTGTTTCACCTCAACATGCAGGAAACGTCGGAGCGGTTGCGCGAGTCGCTGCGAATTTCGATTGTCGTGATGTTTGGATTGTGAAGCCTTTGTGTGGCTGGAAGGGGCGCGAGGCCCAGACTTTCGCCAAAGGAGCCGCCAGAGAAGTTCTCTCATCGATGCAAGAGACGGAACTTCTCAAGACCGCGCTTTCGGGTTGCGTCGCGGCCGTGGGTTTTACGCGCCGGAGTGGTGAGCTGAGGCAGAGCACGATTCGATTGGGCGAAGTCCAAAATCTGGCGTCTCATGGCAAAAAAATAGCGCTTGTTTTTGGAAGAGAAGACGGAGGGCTCACTCACGAAGAACTTTTACAGTGCACGCACGTGTGCTCGTTTGAAGTCTCTGTCACGATGCCCTCAATCAACCTAAGCCACGCCGTTGCAATCGCCCTCGCTCGGGTTTTTGAGTCTTCTTCTTTGCTGAATGGTGAGCAAGAACCGAAGGCAGTCCGCGCTCAGGCGGAAGTGTCGGAACTCGAGGACCTGTTTGGTCATCTGCGTACATTGATGGTGGATGTCGGAATAACGAGAGCAGGCAATCCTGACCGAATGCTTGCGCACCTGCGCCGCGCATTGCAACGCGCAAATTTGAACACCCGAGAAGTAGGGCTTTTTCGGGGGATTTTTTCGAAAATCCAAGTTGCGCTTGGAACGAGAATCCGAAGAAGCGTTGACACCTCTAGAGACAAGAAATAGTAGGATCTTGCATCACGGAGAGTTTAGGGGCGGCAGTTAGGGGCTGGCCCAGTAGCATTTCCTTGGGGGGTGAGATGGGCATTCGGAACATTCTAGTCTTGTTCTCTCTTTTTATTTCGTTCGCAATCCAAGCTCGCGCGGAAACAATCTCACGCTGCGATTACCTGGCGCAAGATCCGCATTTTGGAAATTGGAAAGAAGGCCTGGTGAGCATCGAAAGAGATCAAGACCGGGTTTGGGCTCGAGTGTTGTTTCCTGGCGGAGAAATTCCTTTTCTGTCCCATGACGTGAGGAAAGTTCAACTAGGCCCTGACAAGCTCTCGAGGCTGCCTGCCGCGGTTGCATTGATGGAAGAGCTTGAGCTTCATGCGAGTGACGTGATTCGCGTAAAAGGTTACCGGATCGGCTTGAAGCAAACCGGAGATTTGGTTTGGGTTCTCAGGTTTTATGGCCGTGGCAACGCGGTGCTAGGCACGAGTGCGCTCGTTGGAGAGCTTTCAGTGACTTGTATCAATAAAAGAAAGCGTTAGCTCAGAGAACTAGCTTCGCTTGAATGCTCTTTCTTGAAAGTTCGGTCGTCGAATAAGGCGCTTCGCAGGTCTTGCGGTGGCAAACGAGCTGGCCATTCGCAGATCGATCTGCTTTTTGAAACACATGGGGATGCGTGCACGCTTCCTCTGCCGCGCGGCCAGAAACGGTTATGGGGCCCGTGGCCTGTAGCAGCGCCGTGCATGCGAGTTCTCCCGTGCCCAGAGGGGCTTGCTCTGCAAACGGAAAAAGTTTGTAGAGGTGTTCGTCTCCTTCCGACCCGTATTCCGCTTGCCCCGTGATTTCATCCAACGCGATCATGCATTCCAGAAGAACGGCGTTTCCTGAAGGCATCGATTGGTCGTAAATGTTCTTTGGCCGCTGGATCAATTTCTCATGGTCATCGCTGGTAAAATAAAAACCTCCGTGTTCACGGTCGGTGAAGTGTCTGCGCGCGACGTCGGTCCATGCTTTCGCTTGATTCAAATAAGCTTCGATCTCGTCAGGGCTTGAAGAAAACCTCGCGAGGTCCAGGGCGCTTTTTGCCAAGAAAGCGTAGTCATCGAGGTAGGCATTGAGTTTCGCCTGCCCATCTTTATAAACCGACCAAAGTCGATGCTCAGGCCTGCTCATCTTTGCCTGGATGAACTTGAACGCCGCTTGGGCGGCTTCAAAGGATTTTTTCGCAAGGCTCGGATCGCAATCGCGAAGCGCTGCTTGCGCCCAACAGAGGCCTGAGATCATCAAACCGTTCCAGCTCGCGATCACCTTGTCGTCAAGGCCGGGGTGAACCCGCTTTTCCCGAGCATGAAATAGTTTTTGTTTAGCGTTCTCGATCAGCGCGGCTATTTCTTCCTTTGACTTGCCAAGCGTAGATGCGATTTCAGAGGAGGTTCGATCCAAGAAGAGCACGGTCTGGCCTTGGTGCTCGAAGTTTCCGGCTTCTGTCACTCCATAACGCAAGAGGAAAGAGGCGGCCTCTTCCTCACTCAAGATTTCCCGTATGGATTTCGGGTCCCAGACGAAAAACTTTCCCTCAACGCCTTCGCTGTCGGCGTCTTGGGTGGAATAGAACCCGCCCGATTCGGAAGCCATTTCCCGCAAGACGTAAGCAGAGGTTTCTCGAACCACGCGCAAGTAGAGTTCGCGGTCTTCGTTTGAGAGTTCTTCTGAGGTTGAGTTGACCAAAACTTCTGAATAAAGCTTTAAGAGGCAGGCATTGTCGTAGAGCATCTTCTCAAAATGGGGCACGCTCCACGACTCATCGACCGAGTAACGGTGAAAGCCTCCGCCCAGCTGGTCGTAGATGCCCTTTTGTGCCATCTTGCTTAAAGTCAGAGTGACCGCTTCTTTCGCCATCCCAAACCCCGTGGCTTTCCCGAAGCGCCAGAGGAAACTCAGCCCCATCGTGTGCGGAAATTTCGGGGCATCGCCAAAACCCCCATGCCGCCAATCGATCGCAGACAAAGTTCGATCGGCCAAGGTTCGAAGAGCAGAGCGATCAGGGCGCTTGTGGCTTTCGGTCACGAGGTTTTCCATTTTCTGGATGGCTTCCGTGAGCCTTCGCGCATTTTCAGCGATTGAGTTGGGATCATTTTTATAGGCTTCAGACAGGGCCTGCAAAACCCTGCCAAAGCCCGGTCTTCCATAGCGATCTTCCGGCGGAAAATAAGTTCCTCCGAAAAAAGGCCTGAGATCCGGCGTCAAGAAGACCGTGAGCGGCCACCCGCCGCCTCGGGTGATGAGTTGCGCCACGTTCTGATAGATCTGGTCAAGGTCGGGACGTTCTTCTCGATCCACCTTGATATTGATGAAGTTCTGGTTCATCAGCTCAGCAATGGCGGGATTCTCGAAACTTTCATGCTCCATGACATGGCACCAGTGACAAGCGGAATAACCGACTGAGAGCAAGATCGGTTTGTTTTCAGTGCGCGCTCGAGAAAGAGCCTCTTCACTCCAAGCATACCAATCGACCGGATTGTTCGCATGTTGCCGCAGATAAGGGCTGGTCTCTTGAGCAAGCCTGTTGGCCATGGGCAGTTCTCCTTCATTTCAACTCAACCGCGTGGATGGGTGTGTCGCCTATCCTCGGCTTTGAGTTTTGTACCGTTAAAGAAATAGGGAAGCTGCAAAAATCGATCTCATGACCGTTAAATTAATGCAATGCATGGTGACAGATTGAGAGTGCGTTGTTAACGCTCTGTGTTGATTTGGGGGTACTCGTGAAAAAATTTATTCTTCTAGGGATGCTGTATCTAGGACTGGTTACCGTTGGATTTGCGCGAGAAAAAGTTGTTCTAACGGACCCGCTGCTTGGAGGCATTGCTTATTCTTCTCAAAAGATGGATCCAAGCCGAATGGCCCTCGCTTCAGAGTACTTAAAGCCTATTTTCGCAAGCGAGCTCTTTGATTTGATCCACCCCGTGCCTTTAGAAAAACTGCAAGCAAGGGCAAAACCCGAGGAGCGGGAAAAAGTACGCGCAAACTACCTCAAAGAAGTCTCAGATGAACTGAGCAGGCTTTTTGTTCTGAAGTCCATTGCGCACATCTTGGATGCCGAATCGGATTCCGCGAAACTTCCGAAATCAAGATTTGACTACGCGTTACGGAAGATCTTGCTGGTCGATACCCAGCGACTGACGGGTGAAAAGGGGCTTGCTGGAGAGGGCGAGCAGGTGCTGTTTGAAAAGCTGCGGCGGGCGGCGGGGAGGGGGCCTTTCGAGTTTTCAGTGCGTTGGAAGCCAGGAGAAGGGGATTTGAGGCTTGAACGCCTCGCAGATGATTTTGACGGCGCTTTGGATTATCCAGAGTTTCGGTTCTCAGGCCGTGGAAAAAAGCTATTCCCAGGAGTGTCATCACAAGAAAGAGACCTGTTTCCTCAGAGCTTAGAGGAGTTCAAATCAGAGCTCTTTAAAAGGCTTAAAGCCGCTCATCTTGCGTACACAAGACGAAATGCAGCGAATGCGATGTTGATCAGCCATTGGGAAAACCATGGTCTTCTCAACCCGTTTCCTCCGAATGAGGCGAGGCTTACGGTTGAGCTCTTTAATCCGCTAGGCCCGGCCCGGCTGCACGTCACTCACAAACAACTTGAGCAGGCCTATGAACGCTTGAAAAATCAAATCGCACGCAATGTCACTGCTGAAGTTACGTTGCTTGAAGTACGTCTGGGCGACTCGAAAAAAGTTCAGGTTCCGCAGCAAAGCCAGACCGATTTGGATTCGGGTTCTCTAGCCCTTGAAGTTGATGCGAGAGCCAAGCAGTGTTTGATCGCTTTTAAAGAAGCCTTTGAAGCGCCTTATTTTGAAAAGCAAAACCAGATCGACCATCAAATCAAAGAAGAGCGCAAAGGCGGTTCGCTTCGGAATGAAGACTTGCAGCGGCTCGTGAGCGAACTGCGGAGAAACATTCCGCGGGTTGCTTTTGAAGAAGCAAGAGAAGAAGTCATGGCGGTGCAAAGCGACGGCAAAAAGCGGTTCACTTGTGCTGACTTTCCGATGTCGATCCATGAAGTGAAGGTCACCTATGACAATTGGTTCAAAGATTATCAAACCGGGTTGAGAAAGCCTCTGGAAGAAAAAGGGTACGAGGTTTTGTCTGAAGCGCAAAGGCTTCGTATCATCGCAGCCACGAGGTTCTTAGAAGATCCTTCGATGCAGCAACAACTCATCCCTTACGCCAACTCGGTTGATGCTTACGGAAACGCTCGCCATTACTTCTTCGTGAATGCGACCAAACCTCAGCAAACGTATGTGTCTCTCCAAGACCGCACGGTGAATCTATTGGTGAGGCAACATTTGGCTATGGCGGAACTGGCTAGCCTTATGGCGCGCGCGCTTGAGTCAAAGATCAGCGCGCGTTATTCATTGCACGCAAGAAAAGAGACTTTTTCGTATAATGGCGTTGATGGGTTTTGGTTAAAGCCCGCGGTGGCTGAGGCTGGGAAGTGGATCCCGCAATTATTCGAAGGGCAGAGCATGCAAGTTTTTGAGCAGGCTTATTACCTGCCTTAGCATGCGTTGCAGGTATTTTTGACCGGGTTTTTCATGGGCGCAGAAGCTTTTCGCAATTCTTCGAGCGAGTTTCTTGTCTTTCTAGAGCGTTGGCAAGCCAAGAGAGTTTTCCTTCGAGTTTTTCTGGAAGGATGACTCGTTGTTCATCTGCAATGCCTTTGAAAATACTCTCGACTCTTTCCGCCATCTCAGAGCCCATGACGTCGTACACCCGAAATGTCTCTCCCTGGGCTTTTCGCTCCGCGGTATCAGAAAGCCAGCGCATCCCCAGGCTAAGAGCGTAAATCACCGCTGCATTGAGTGCACTGCCGACCGTGATCATAGTGTCGAGTAGAGGCGAGTTTGTCAGGCTTCCAAAGCCCGTGTACAGGCCCGCTCCCAATGAAAAGGTTCCTGCAACTAATAAGATTTTTGAGGCGCCTCGGTAAAAGGAAGCCTTTTCCAGATTTTGCTCTGTGCTGAGAGATTTAAGTGAATTTTCCGAGGGGAGAGTCAGTTTGAGCACAGGTTGGTTGCTGAGATTTTGGTTGAGCAGTTCTGCGATCAGGGCATACTGCCCTTTTAATTCGCTAAGATGCCTATTCCGGCTAGCGGATAACCCTAGATCGGCGGATTGAGATTTTGACTCGATCTGGTCTAAAAGCATCTCTCGTGCGACAATCAGATGCCCGATGGATTTACCTAAGGTTCGATAGAAATCGTCTTGCTTAGTTTTGAAGGCAGGGGTTTTAGGATCCGTGGCGGTAAGAGCTTTGCTCTTTTCTTTGAGTTCGGTTGAAACCTGGCTTGCTTTTTCAAGAAGAAAGTCGATTTCAGCAGAGTCTGAGGCAGCCAAGCCCGGTGGGGCCGTGAAGAGAAGGGATAAGAATAAAAGCAGGCTTCCGAGTTTCGGCATTGGCCGTCTTTATCAAATAAAAATTATTTAGTAAACTGTATGAAGCGAGTTCGGCGCCCCTCAGGGGACGAGCTGTCTTTCACAGGCCAACGATCTGATTTTTTGCCGTTCCAAAATACCTCCAAGCCAATTCAATTTTTGTTCGAGTGTTTGCGGAAGTTTGATGCGGTACTCTTCGGCGATGCCTTTGAACATGAATTCGATAGGTTCACGCTTGTCAGGGGGAATGATTGAGGTCAACCTTGTTTTGTCTCTAGCCAGGATGAATTGAATTAAATTCAACCGTTCGAACACAAGGGTGGCCACAAATAACAGGCCTGCGTTGATGGCACTGCCCACCATGATCCATTCATTCAAAGTCGCTGAAGGAGCCCAAGAAAAAATGTTCATAGAAGCGCTGGTGATACCTGAAATGGTTACCCCCACGGCTGTGACGGTCGAGAGCGTCCTGAAGAGCTTGGCTGTTTGCCTGTGCTGCTCCGCAGTCACGTTTCGCTGAGAGCCAGTTGCTATGGTATTGAGCCGATCGAGCTCAGAATGGTGGCTGAGGTGCATTTCAAGTAATGCAGAGATCACGACGTAATTTCTTTTCAACCTTTTTAGATCATAGACAGTAGGCTCTGTGTTGGTCGTTGAGAGCGTTCTTGTATCAAGCACTTGCCCTGATGAAGTGGCGGCTTCGATTTGCTCCAGGAGCGAGCTTCTCGCAGCCATGAGATGGCCAATAAGCCTTCCTAATGCGTAAAACACTTCATTTTGTTCAGCGATAAAACCTTGCGTTTCAGGGATTTGTTTTGTGAAAAACGCTCTAAGAGCTTCTTGTTTCTTGGTGAGCTCACGCGTGAGATGCGCGGACCTTAAAATGGACGCATTTGGATCAGTCTGTTCTGGTGCGGCAAAACTTGAATAAGGCGCGGTAAACATGGCGAGTAAAACTAAAAAGAAGACGCGAACAGGATTCTTTTGCATTGGGGCTCGTTATCAAAAATGAAGTAATATTATCAAGTAATATTGTCATGCCATGCAGTACGAACGTCTTTCAATCTTTTTAACTTTGCTCAGTATTGTTCGATCAGTTTCACTTTGACCCCGGCGGTGCCATTTTTCAAAGAGGCTCGGTGTCTTTTTGGCAGCCCCAAAAAAGATCTCGCTTTTTCTTAAGGCGCTAGGTTGTCGGATTACTAAGTAATATCAATAAGTCACAATAAGAAAGGACGGCAGGTCAATCGTCCCTCTGTACTGGTACATCGCTTGCTCTAATGGTCAGTGTGGTTCGTGATGTTTTCCTCCTCTCTGTCAAGGACGACAGGGTAAATGTGGCAGACTCGAGAACGGTTCCCGAACCTAAAGGCAATAAAGAGCAGGAGTTTGAAAGAGCATAAGGAAGCGCTCACACCTTAAAGACCATGGGCGAATACTGAACACCGTAGGGATTAGGGGGTGGTTAGTACAAGGTCATTGGGGTGCTTACGAAGGACTGTGGTCAAACTTTTAAAACCGCTTTTGCCTTGGGTTCGGGAACACAAAGCATTGAACACACGCGCTAGTTTTTCTTCCTACATGCGATCCCAATTGAGTTTGAGTTTTCTCCAGCTGCGGCGAAGTTTCGAAGACAGGCGGCTTGAGCCGTGGCTTGGATCGACTCCCCACTTCGAGATAAAATAATTTCGATTGTGCTCAGCGTGTTTGTCCCCGCGTTTTTTGAACTCACCCAGCGTTTGGCTCCCAAAGTGATGGATGAATGCCGCGCCACTAACGCCGTACGCGAGGCCCTCTTTTCGAAGGCGATAGCAATAGTCGGTGTCTTCATAACCACCGATCAAAAATTTTTCGTCGAAGAATCCGACTTTATCGAATGT
>JBFMCE010000024.1:0-42230 GCA_040754655.1 Bdellovibrionota bacterium
ACCGCCTTTTTCTTGTCCGCCCTTATCTTGAGCGCCTTTTTGGTCACCGGTAGCGGCAACTGAGTTGGGGATCAAAGCGTTGATGAAAGAAGTCTTCTGAGCTCCTTTTTCTTGTCCGCCTTTTTCCTGGCCACCCTTTTCTTGTCCGCCTTTTTCTTGGCCACCTTTTTCTTGAGCACCCTTATCTTGAGCGCCTTTTTGGCTACCGTTGTTAGCGTTAGCTACAGGTACCAAACTAACTGCAGAAACAAGCGCCAAGCCTAAGAAGATACGAGAATATTTTTTCATGATTTAGCTCCTCTTTTTTTCATCACGTGTGTCAGACACTCGAGTGTTGGCTTGAGTGTTGTCGGCGTGGACTGTGCAACGGCCGTACCAGCGACAAGACGTGCTTGCGTCGAGCTGCGAAGGACTTGGTTAACGCGGTTGTTCAATGGGCTTTGCAATGAAAAACATTGCACCGTTCAACGTGAGTTGTTGAGAGTATCAATTCGCCGTTGAATCGAAGGATGAGTGTAGAAAAGAAATTCTTCCCAACCGGGGGGATTGAAAACTGCAAGGTTTTGATGGCCGAGTTTCGCGAAAGCGCGGGCTCCTGCCGAGGGATCTCGAGTGGCTTGCGCCGCGAAGCGATCCGCGCGAGTCTCTATTGAGCGAGAGAAAATTTTTGAAATCGGGCTTAAGATTTTTCCAACAATGGTTGAGGTTATGGCTATCCAGAAAAAAATCACCGGGTCGAAAGATTCAGGCTGCGGAGGAAAACCGAATTGAAATACAAGCCTCAACTTCAGCATGGCAAAGTGCGTGACGGCAAGAGTGACCAATGTGATCACGCTGCCTAGGGCGATTCCTGACCAGAGGTCATGGTAGCGATGATGTGCGAGTTCATGTGCCAGGACAAACTCAATTTCATCGGCTGAGAACTCAGAAAGGAGAGTGTCACCGACAACTGCCTTTCGAGTCGCGCCGAATCCGATGACGGCGGCATTCGCAGCCTTTGTTCTCTTGCTCAAATCGATCTCAAAAATTCCCAAGACCGGAGTGTTGGTGCGTTGCGCAAGGTCCTTGAACCGTTGATTGAGCTCGTGCGAGTCAATGGGCTTAAGCTTGAAGAAGAGCGGAAGAATCACTTGGGGGGTTAGCCGCGTAAGGAGGATACCGAATAGGGTTGCGCCTGAGGCGGCTACGAGCCACCACAGCGCTTGGCCCCAGAGCAATGAAGCCATGAGCCCTAGAAGAACGAATGAGCCCAAGACAATTCCTAGTAGTGACGCTTTGACCTGGTCAGCAAGCCAACTAGAAATGGCTTGGGTTGAAAGTCCAAAATGTTTTTCAATGATATAACCTCTTATAAAACTAAACGGAAAACTTATCCCGCCATAAACGATGGCGAGTGCGCCGCAATAGAAGAACGCTCTCAACCAAATTGAGGAAATGTTCTCGGTAAGTTGAGCGGACCAGCGGCTTGCCAGATCCAGCGCCAAGATTGAAGTCAATAGCAAGGCGCAGGCTCCTTCGGCAGCAGAAACGATTCGCCTGCTGCGTTTCAGGCGCTTTGCCCATGGGTGTTCGCTCGCCGGCGTCGATGAAGGATTTTGAGTTGAGGCGCCCATTTCCTAAAATTATCATGGCTTCTCTTCTAGAACAAAGCTGCAGCGTGGCGGTTTTGGCAGCGTGTTTTTTAATGAGACCAACCTAGGAGTCTGCGTTATATTTAAGATATTTCTTATGATGGAATATCGATTGAGACCATTGCTTCTATTTCTCATTTCCTTGACGTTTTCGCTTGGCGCCGTCGGTGCGGAGAATGTGACGTCCACCGTGCCTAAGCCCTCTTCAGCTCGGCCAGCGGATGCGCGGCCCAGTTCGACGCCTTTTCCACGAGATCCCAAAGCCGCGCTTGAATTGTGGTGTCGTCATTTAAGCAAAGAACTTCGTTCAGTGAACTATGACCGTTGCTTCAGCCGAGGTTGGAAGATTGAAGCGAGCTCACCCGGAGGACGGCCGATCCCATCGGTTTCTTGGAATGGGGCTGAAGCCAAGGAGGAAGGGCACCGCGTATTGATTCTGGGGGCTATTCACGGCGATGAGATCTCTGCGGTGTCAATGGTGTTTCGGTGGCTGGATTTCTTGGATCGAACTAAACAAGATTCATTTCTACGTCAGAAGAGATTTTTGTTTTTCCCTCTTGTGAATCCCGATGGTTTCTTTATTCGACCGAGAACGCGAACAAACATGGGAGGCGTTGACGTCAATCGGAACTTCGCCACTAAAAAATGGGATGACCTGGCCTTGCTGTATTGGAAAACAAAGACTGGAAACGACCCAAGGCGTTATCCAGGAGAAAAAGCCGCAAGCGAGATTGAGACGCAGGTCGTGCAGAAGGCGATCGATGGTTTCAAACCAGATCTCATTATCTCGGTGCATGCGCCATATAAATTGGTCGATCACGACGGGCCGATTCAATTTCCGAACATGCTGAGCCCGTTGCCTGTAAGAACATTGGGCGCTTTTCCTGGATCTTTGGGAACCTACGCCGGAATTGAACGGAATATACCAGTCGTGACGCCCGAACTTCCTAGCGCAACGACGCTGCCTGACATCAAGGCCGTCGAACAACTTTTCCTATTTATAATGCGCTCTCAATATTGAAATCAGTGGAAGCCTACGTTGTTGGCTTCATCCCGCTCTAAGAAGAAGATCCGATTGCAGACATCGACTTTCTTGTATTCGGATGGGTCGTAAAGCTTTTGATTTGTGATGTCGCCGACCCACTTGTCGGGTTTTCGGTTCATGACTCTGAGACGAAATTCAAATGGCATCTCCTTCAACGGCTTCCGAGGGTCAAACACGCCTTTACCGTTCTCGCGGGCTTCATGGCAGGCTTCAAGATACTGCGCTACGCGTTCGCGTTTGAAGAATCCCTTATCGCAAGCCGTGCCTGAGCAAATGAGGTAAGGAACAGCCCATCCCGCTTTTAAGAGCTGCAGGTTCACGTCATGTTTTTCAAAAAAAACCCGGCCAAGAACTCGACCATATTTATCTAATCCTTGGCTCAGTAAGATTACATCCGCCCCTGGAGGAGTGAGTTTATAAAGATATTTCGCGGCAGTTTTGCCCCAATAGCCCTGACCCATGACTCCTTTTCGGGTCACGACATGAAGTTCCGGAGTGTCAACGCCCACCATGCGGATGCGCAGATTCGGGGCCTTGGGGCGTGCATCCGCAGTGCGGAAATGAAGCGTGTCTCCGTCGACAACCTTTACGACCGTTCCTTCGAGTTTACGTTCCGACGCAAAGGCCTTAGCGATCGCAAGCATTCCACTCGCTACACAAGCAAATACAACAAGTACACGCAGCCAGTTCCTGTACATGATTCCCCCAAAGAATGAGTTTTCTTACCCCGCACAAGAGTCTTATCTAGAAAGAGCCGTCTGTCTATTGCACATCAAAAAAAATTGTGTGAGCGTGGTCTGAAACGAAAGTCTCAATGAAAAACATGATCTTGTCTATTCGACACCGTGCGCTGACTGGATTGTTGCTTCTTATGCTTTGCTTGTTCCTGTTCGGGGAATTGGCATTTGGGCTTGCTTCAAGATCCTCGGCTCCAGTTCAATTTCCGGCGAATTTTCGTTGGGGCGCAGCCACTTCTGCCCATCAAGTTGAAGGGGGAAATGACAAAAATGACTGGTACCAATGGGAAAAGGAGGGGCGCACTAAGCAGGTCTCCGGAAAAGCCGCGGATCATTATTCGAGGTTTGAAGAAGATTTGGATCTCGCGCGCAGCATTAATCACGATTCGTTCCGACTCTCGATAGAATGGTCACGTATCGAGCCCGAGCAAGGCAAGTTTTCTTTCTCTGAGATCGAACATTATAGAAAGGTATTGGTAGCGGCTCGTGAGCGGGGCCTAAAGACCTTCGTGACCCTTCACCACTTCACCAATCCGCTTTGGGTAGCACGCGCCGGGGGCTGGGAGAATCCTCGGATTCGAATTTGGTTCGGAAATTTCGTCGACCATGTCGTGCCTCGTCTGGGCGATTACGTTGACTATTGGATCACGATCAACGAACCGAATGTAAATGCGCTTACGAGCTATGTCGTTGGAGTGACGCCCCCAGGGATCAAAGATCCTCGAAAACTTGCCGGGGTGCTTTCAAATTTTCTTAAAGCACACGCCGTCGCGTACCGTAGGATTCATTTCTATTTCCCAAAAGCGAAGGTTGGTTTCGCGCATCATGTAAGGGCGTTCACCGCTTCTCGATGGTGGCATCCGGTAGATCATCTCATCCGAGGATGGATCGCTGATTTCTGGAACCACCAGTTTGTGCGCGCACTTCAAACGGGAAGCATTGAGTTTTCAATACCATTTCTAGTGGATTACAAAGAAGAGTGGTCGCGCCTCAAGGGCACGCTCGACTTCATAGGGGTCAATTATTACACCAGGGATTTCATCGAATTTGATTTGAGCGCCCCGCAGAAGTTTCTTCTCCGCCCGGCGAAAACGAGAGAAGTTTCGGATTTGGGATGGGAAATCTATCCCCAAGGCCTCTACGAGTTGCTCTTAGAATTCGGCGGCTACGGGCGCCCGTTGTTCATCACTGAGAACGGGATAGCGGATGCCAGGGACTCTGTTCGCGCTCGTTTTCTTTGTTCTCATCTGAGAGAGGTGGCCAAGGCGATTCAAGACGGAATCGACGTGCGAGGTTACTTGCATTGGTCGTTGATCGACAACTTCGAATGGATCGAGGGGTTCGCGCCAAGGTTTGGGTTCATCCACGTTGATTATCCGACTCAAAAAAGAACCATCCGTGAAAGCGGGCATCTCTTTGCTGAAATCATCCGTTCCAATTCGCTGAAGGCATGCCAAAACGTGCTTGCCGGCGGTCAATAGAGAACTTCGCGAGGTCTCGCGCCATCGGCGGGGCCCACGATGCCTTGCGCTTCCATGGCTTCTACCATGCGAGCGGCGCGGTTGTAGCCCACCTTCAATCTTCGTTGCAGCATGCTGGCAGAGGCCTGTCCCATCTCGCGCACGATGGTGACTGCTTGACCATAGAGCTCGTCACCAGCCCCGTCGGAATCATCGGCCGAGCTTTCTTCCGGCTCGAGTAAGATCTCTTCGCGATAAACAGGTTTGGCTTGATCCCTCCAATGTTTGCAGAGTTTCCCGATCTCATCTTCGTTTACGAACGCCCCATGGATGCGGGTAAGGCGTGAGAGTCCGGGAGGGATGAACAACATGTCCCCCTGTCCCAGAAGCTTTTCTGATCCGATGCTATCCAAAATAGTGCGGCTATCGACTTTCGAAGCGACCTGAAACGAGATGCGGCTGGGAAGGTTGGCCTTGATCAATCCGGTGATCACGTCGACTGACGGGCGCTGGGTGGCGATGACCAAGTGAATTCCGGCGGCCCGGGCTTTTTGAGCGAGCCGCGCCACGCTTGTTTCGATGTCTTTGGGCGCCACCATCATAAGATCGGCGAATTCATCGATGATCACTAAAATGAACGGCATCCTGTCTACGCGGGGTTGGCCTTTCTCGTCATGGTCAAGCAGGTGAGACAGCGAGTTTGGATCGGGCATGCCGTTGGAATCTTGCGGGCACAGCACTTCACGCAACTTGGTTTCCCCATCGCGATCAAGCTTCTCGTTGAATCCGGTGATGTTTCTCACTCCGGTTTTCGCCATGATTTTATATCGGCGCTCCATTTCGTTGGTGGCCCACTTCAAAGCGGTGGAAGCCTTTTTGGGATCGTCCACCACTGGCAGCAGAAGGTGAGGGATGTCTTCGTAAAGATTCAACTCAAGCTGTTTGGGATCAACCATGATCAAACGCATGTCGTTTGGAGTGAACTTGTAAAGCAGCGAACAGATCAGCGAGTTGATGAACACCGATTTGCCTGCTCCCGGGGCGCCAGCGATCAGAAGATGAGGCATGCGCGCGAGATCAGCGACGACCGGGGCTCCCGAGATGTCCTTTCCGATCGCAAGCGGGATGCCTTGGTTCGAGCCTTGGAATTCTTCAGTGCTGAGGATTTCCCTCAAAAAAACTTTTTCGCGCTCGTCGTTCGGGATCTCGATTCCGACAACGCTTTTTCCGGGTATCGGAGCGACTATTCGCACGCTCTGCGCGGAAAGGGCCAGAGACAAGTCATCAGCCAAGGCTGCGATTTGAGAGATTTTCACGCCGGGGCCCGGTTTGAATTCGTACATTGTAATTACCGGGCCAGGCCGTACCGCGACAACTGAACCGTCGATCCCGAAGTCGGTCAGTTTCGTTTCAAGGATCTTCGAGTTCTCGATGAGTTTATTGCGGTCAAGTTCGTTGCGAGTTGCGGCCGCTTCATTGAGAAAATCAAGCGAAGGGAGGCTGAACGTGCCCGGCCGGGCATTCGCATGCGGTTCAGAAGTTTTCACGGGTTTCTTCGGAGCCTTCTTAACGACCGCCGGAGTTACAACTTCAAAGGGGGCCCGCGTCTCGGAGTCGTCAAGCAGGGATAACCCTGTTCGGGCCAATTCGGTGGAAGGCAGCGTCGTTTGTTTTTCGGGTTCCTCCGTTTTGATTTCACGACGCGTCTTTGCGGCGATCACAGGTTCAGGAATTTGAGGTTTGAGTTTTTTCTCAATCAAGAGCTCCGTTTTTCTTTTTTCATAGAGAGAGTAGCCGTACTGTCTTGATGCCGAAATGAGGCGAGATAAGATGCGACTTGCCGCAACGAAGCCCGCGAGGCCAACGGAAGTAAGGGTTTTTAATAAGTTTGCGGCAGAAACCGGAGTGGCAAATACAAGGGCGATGAGAGTCAAGCAGAGGGTTGAAAGCACTGCGCCCCAGAGATTGAGGTGGTGCAAGAGTGTTTTTGCGATCCAGCTTCCAAGCAAGCCCCCGCTCGAAACACGCGCTCCACCATAGTTAATCGATCCTAGTACGAGTGCAAATAGCGTGGCGCATGTAGCGATGGCGATAAGATGCCAAAAAAGATTCGTGAAATGCAGTCTCTTTGAAGCCTTCTGGAAAAAACGCAGAGCCGCAGCGACACAGAGCGCGGTTGTCAGAAAAGCAGAAAGCCCTAAGAGTTGAATAAGACCTTCGGCGATGTTCGCTCCGATGCGGCCGCCATAGTTCAAGGGAAGTCGTTTGCTCTGGGTAAAGTAGGATGGGTCTAAGTGATTATAAGTGAGCAGAGCGATCAAAACATAAAATCCAAAGAATAGAGTGAGTACTCCCCAAACCTCGTGCCACCGAGGCTGTGAGTTGCGTGCGACCGATGATTTTGAGCTGCGTCCAGTGGTGCGAGATTTTGAGGTTTTCATTAAATTCTATTTTAAGGCAGACACACAAAAAAAGCCTATTTGACACCGGTTGATTCTACGCAATTTCTGCCCAATGTTTTGAGTTTTCACTAAGAAGATGGGCTAAAAAAGGCCGGGAATTAGTGGATCAATTTATTTTTTTAATATCGATAGTGTTTGAAGACTGGCTTCTGTAGCCATTTTTAAGATTTTAAATAAATATGTTTTTACGAGATCGGCCTTGGTGGCTTATTTGCGGAAGCAAAACCTTGTAAACCGGCTTCTGTGGCCGATTTTTAGAGTGTTACGTTAGTGTTGCCTAATGCTTATAATGCGATTACTAGTACACACTGAATAAGGCAAACTCATAGTGCGGTGCGAGGTTCGCTAGGCAAAATAGGGAATAATACTTGACTCCCGTTTTGTTCGCGGTGAATCTAGATAGTGAAAGTACACTATAAGCCATACAAACTTGGTTAGATTTCTGCCTTTTTGCGGTCTTTTAATGTGTCTACTTGAGCTTGTGCTTTAAAAAAGGAGGAAGCATGAAAGGGAAATTAATAACAACTGCAGTGCTTGCAGCCTGGCTAGCGTCAGGAAATGCCCAGGCAAGCATTGCCCGGCAAGCCGTGTTGGGAAACCACCCGTTATTTGCGACGACTACAACTGGATCGGGTGTAGTGACCAACGCCGTCAATGGCTCGCTTTGGTATGATGACGACTATAACGTATTTTATAACCCATCCTATGTGAATGATAACAAGAACTACGCCACGGTTCAAAAAGGACTCGAGGGCGGTTGGTTCCAAAGCATGTTCGACAACTTTGCATACGGTATTTACATGAACCGCGGTGGCGGCGCTCCTGGCGCAGCTTATGGCGGTGGTCTTGTTTCACCGGGTTTGAATTCAAATGCATCGTTTTTAGGACTCTCAACTCAGCTTGATACTCAGCGCCCTATCGATTTTTTCATCGGTGGAGACACTGGAATCAAGTGGGGGTTGCACGTAGCTTGGGCATACAATCGTGATCAAGCAGCTGCTACTGCTCCGAACAACAGCGATGGTGAAATCAGCAATCGTTATTGGCACTTTGACCTTGGTGCTCAGTTCATGGGTTTTGAGCCTTTCGTAGGGGTGACCATGTTCTCGAAGTATCAGAACACCTTGACTGGTCAAACTGGCGATCAAAACTTGGACGAGTTCAATGTTGGTCTTCGTTACAAGTATGAGGGCTGGGTTCCTTATGGCTTGTTCAAGAAGTATCGTGAAAGCGGCCGCCCAAACAATGCTCAGCAAGTTCAAACTCGCATGAACATTTGGGGTGTTGGTCTCAGTCACGACACTAAAGTTGCTGATGGCGTTCATATCATCAAGAACCTCAGCTTCTACATGAACAATGTTGAAGATGATGCTGGTGCTACCGTCGCTGCTGCAGGCACGGCTGCCGCAGGTTTGGGTGCTACTGGCTCAAACAGCGAGCAGAACAGAGACTATTCAGAAAAGATTTTGCCAATCAACATGGCAATCGAAGCTGATGCGACAAGCTGGCTTACTCTTCGCGCAGGTGCAAGTTACGACCTGATCAACGAGAGAAATCTTGCTCGTAGCAATGCTCAGGCAGCTCAAAGCGCAAACGATCGTAAGGTCAGCCTTGCTGGAAGAACCACGTTCCGTATCGGTTCAACCTTCAAGTTTGGCAAGCTTGCGTTGGATTCTGCATTTGGTGTTGGCAACACCGCTGTTGCTCCAGGTGCTGATACAACCAACCTCGATACCAATAGCTTTGGTTTCGATCGTCAGACCTTTGCTCTTGTGAGCGCAAGCTACCGCTGGTAATTGCATCTTAGAATTTGCGCTCTAAGTCGACAGGGGCTTTCTCGAAAGAGAAGGCCCCTGTTTTTTTATGGTTTCTGCATAACCCCGTGAGTGTGCGATCCGTCTTATAGAGGCTGACTTGCTTGAGCCTATCCGAATAACCCGTTCGCAACGAGCCCGAGCGAGGATGGGCAGATGCGAGGCGGGAAAGCGAAAAAAATACGCAGTGTAGCAGGGCCTACGCTAAGCTTTTTTTGCGCTCTTCCAGCGAAGCAGATGGCCACCGCAGCCGGGTGCAGTAGAGCGGGTTATTCGGATAGGCTCTAAGTTGAAATCCCGCATCTCCTGCCTCGTTGCTCCCGCGATAACCCTCTCGGGTTGCCTTTGTTCTGTGCCCAAGTCCTTCGCATCTGCAGATGTTTGGAAAGTGATGAACTTCGCCGGCGAAGCGATCCGTCGACAAATAGGTTTGGTCGATTTTTCTTTTTAAAATCAACCTCAAGATCTAGCTGCTCGATTGCTCCGCTGGAGAAGTTGATCACTTCCCAAACACATTCCAGAGAAGCTCCGAACTTTCCAAACACTCTCTAGAAAAGTTGAAGGCTTTCCAAATCCCCGTTGGGGAGGCCGGCCCTGTTGAAATATTGACACATTGCATTATTTTGTAGTAGGGAAGGAGCACTTTTTTCGACACAGGAGTTTTTTGTATGTGGCTTCGCCATTCTATTTTGACCTTGGTATTGAGCATGGTCCTGCCCACAGCCTCTGCGTTTGCCATACTGGATTTGGGGCCAAGTTCTTACGGCGATTCCGATCCTGATCGAGGCCCGAGCAATGGAGTTCGTCTTGGGAACTCCGTTTTCTTTTCTGGGCGCAATGCTTTAAATGAAATTGATCTTACCGATGATGGGGCTGGAAAAGATGGCGATGATGCCTATCAGTTGCTGATCAAGCTTGAACAAGAAGATTCGAACTGGCTTTCGGTTCATGTCTTCACAGGCTTGGGTGGCAAAATGGAGTGGTTAGATCGCACTTATACTTATGAGCGTACGCAAAGAGGGTTTTGTTGTTTTGGTTCTCCTCTGAAGTATGCGTTTGCTCTTCCCTTAAAACAAAAGATTGAGATCTTTGCTAAGGGCGGTAATGGGGCTGATGGTATGGATGGCGCTGATCAAAGAAGGAATTACATAGAAAACTATGATGGCCAAAATGGCGGTAATGGCGGCCGAGGTGGGAATGTTACCGTCTATTTTAATGAGAAGACCGAGCAGTTTTTAGACGATATCGTGATTCACAACCGCGGAGGAAAAGGCGGCAAGGGTGGGAAGGCTCATAGGTCATGGCACATTCCTGGTGAATCTGATGGTCGCGATGGGGCCGATGGCGCTGATGGAACTTTGGAATACGTTTTTGAGCGGCTCTAGTTCAGAGCGAAAAAACTAAACCCACATCAATTTCTGCGTACGGTTGAAGCTTTCCTAGCCGTTGAGATTGACCAAACATTTCTCCCATGATCTAAAGTTGAATCTGTTTCAGATACACCTTGGGGGAGGGGTTTATGGGTCAGTTTTTTCTACTTCTATCACTTCTTGTTCATCCTGGTTTCACGCACGCGGCGGGTACCGAGAAATTCAGTTGTTTTGGCAGAGAGCCTTACGAGCCGCAAATCACCCATCGTTTGAAATTTGAAATGGGTATAACAAAACAACGGATTTTTGATATCGATTATCGGATCCACGACAAGAGCGCTTATACCTATATTGGCAGAACAAAGGCCTATCAGGGGTTGCTCACCCATTGCGATAAAAAGAAATACTGCAACAAGTACAAAAGATATTATGTTGGGGAAATGAAGTTGCCGCCCCATCCTTTTCCAAAGGCAGTTCTCTCAGTATTCATTCCTCATGACTATGAGAAGAAAGAACATTTCCGAAGTCTCGTGATGTTAAGCCACCATTACAATACGTTGGCGACGACCAATGTCTACTGCAAGCGCATTATTGATGGTTCGAGTCCTTGATTGTGCCTTAAGGCAAGAATCGATACAGCACTCCTGCGCCGAAGAACTGATACGAGAGATCTGCGCGAATCGCCCATTGTGGGTCTACATTAAACATTGCTCCGGCGCCTACTGCGGGGAAGAAACCGCCGCCTCCGACATCTTTCACCCCAAGTTCCGTCACTGCGGTGTAGCCAAATCCCAGGTTGCCAAAGAAGATCCAGCGGTCGTCCATTTGAAAATCCCAGCGTCCCATTGCCATGAAACTAAAGCCAGTAACGTTGTCTTTTCCTTTTTCTGTTCCGTAAAAGGTGAGTCCAAGGCCCCCTTCGACATAAAAGGCGTCATTTACGTCGGGAATAAAACCATCTTCCACCGCTTGATAGGCATAACGAAATTGCATCCCGAATTCGCGGAAGAAGTTCATTCCCAAACCAAAAAAGACGTTGTGGTCTTCGGGATGAGGCCTGCCTTTGAAATAATCACCACCGCCTGAGGCGTCTTCCCGCACCGTTTTGTACTTGGGTTGTCCGGTCTCGTCAGACATAGTGGGTCTGCCTTTCGCAGGCCTGTTTTTATTTTGCGCCAGCAGCACTGATCTAGAGCTCTTGCTGTTTTTCTGCGATTCTTTAGCCGAGGCCACTTGAGGTAAACCGATGGATATCGCCATTGCAAGAAGCGTCACGCCTGAAAGTGATTTCAATTTGATGGTGTTCTTTCTCATTTCTTCCCCCGCGAAAGAGTTCGAGCAAATCGTTTTGAATGCAGTCTATAACAGCTTACAGAGGCTGGCAAAATTAAACTTGGATCGCCAATTCATCCCTATTTCTCATTCATAACCTGCTTGCGCGTGCGCGAGTAAAAACTTCTCAAGCAAGATCTGCAGGATGAGCCCAGTCGCGCCCCAAATGCGATGGGTTCCAAATTGATAAGCCCGTATTTGATAGCGCATTCCGGCTCTTTCGTGGGTTTCTACATGAGAATGCCGAGGATCTAAGAGGTGCGCCAAAGGCACGAAGAGTATTTCGCCGATTTCATGGGGATTCGCTTGTAATTCAGGGCGCCCGTGAATGATTCCCACAAAAGGACTGACACGAAAGCGGCTCGCCATGGTGGGCACTTCCGGCAGCTCAGTGACGAGCTGTACTTTAGTTTTATCGAGGCCGATTTCTTCATGGGTCTCTCTTAGCGCAGTTTCTTCAAGGTTCTGGTCATGCGGTTCGAATGCGCCACCCGGAAAGGAAATCTGGCCCTTGTGGTGTTCGACCGTATGGGTTCGAACCGTGAGGATGACCTCGGTGGTCTTCGGAAGCAGGATCTCGCCACGCCTCGTCTTTAAAAGCACTTTTTCAACGCTCGTTTTGCCACAAGGGTTCACGACCAGTGGAATCAATACTGCTGCTCGGATGAGTTCACTATCCATCAACGCGTTCTCTAAGATCGATTCCATACTTCTGGGCCTTTCGATAAAGAGTGGCTCTGTCAATTCCCAGGACTTCGGCAGCTCGACTCTTATTGTATTGAACTTGTTGCAAAGTATTGATGATGTGTTGTTTTTCAAGGTCTTCCAAGGAAGACACGGTGCCAGTCGCTCGATGTTCTCTTAAGGCGCCAGGTTTTTGAATTTCAACCGGCAAATCATCGATATCGATTTGAGCGGTATTGGTCAATGCGACCGCGCGTTCGACCGCGTTTTCGAGCTCGCGCACATTGCCGGGCCATGGATAAGCGATGAGCGCGCGCAAAGCTTCATTCGTAAAATGAGAGACTCTTTTTTCGTTTTTCGCGGAATACTTCGCCAAAAAATGGTTCACGAGCTCTGGAATATCCTCTTTGCGTTCGCGAAGAGGGGGAATCTCAAGGCTGACTACTTTCAAGCGATAATAGAGGTCTTCCCGAAAACGTCCTTCCGATACAAGGCGTGATAAGTTTCGATGAGTGGCGGCGATGATGCGCACATCCGCTTTGCGAACCTCATTGCTGCCCACCGGGCGCAGTTCGCCATCTTGCAGCACGCGCAAGAGCTTCACTTGCATTTGCGCGCTGATGTCTCCGATCTCGTCCAAAAACAAAGTGCCTCCATCGGCTTCTTCAAAAAGGCCCTTCCTGTTTTCATGAGCGCCCGTGAACGCGCCCTTCACGTGACCAAAGAGCTCGCTTTCAAGCAACGTATCGGTCAGCGCGCCGCAATTGACGGCGACAAACTTCCTGTTTCGCCTCGGGCTATTGTCGTGGATGGCCTTGGCAATCAGTTCTTTTCCGGTGCCGCTCTCACCAATCAAGAGAACCGCGGCTTGGCTCATCGCGGCCCTCGCCAAGGTCTTGAAGATCTCAAGCATCTTAGGTGACGAGCCGATGATCACTTTCATTTCTCCAAGCTCGTACGTGGCAGGCTGGGTTCTCGGCGCTTGCAGCATTTCCGCTTGTTTTACCGCTTTCCTAAAGATGGCCTTGAAATCATCGAGTTTGAAGGGTTTGCTGAGGTAATCAAACGCCCCCTCTTTGATCGCCTCCACGGCTGTTTCCATCGATCCAAACGCGGTCATCAAGATTACGACGCTGCGCGATTCATGAGCGCGAAAGTGTTTGAGCACATCGAGCCCGTCTAGATCGAGCATGCGGATGTCGCTGACTACGATTGGAAAAAAAGCTTCTTTGGACGCAGCTATGGCTTCTTCGCCGCTTGAAGCAAGCTGCACCGTATACCCATCGGTTTCGAGGATTTCTTTGAGCAGTTTTCGGGCTACTTCATCGTCATCAACGACCAAGACCTTACGTCGTTTCATAAGGAATACTTACTTTAATCACAGTTCCCTTGCCAAGCACGGAGTCAAGTTCAAGCCGACCGCCATACTTCTTTATGAGCCGTTGGCTGATTGTGAGGCCAAGACCCGTTCCCTGGCCCGGTGCCTTGGTGGTGTAAAAGGGTTTTAAAACCTGTTTCAGCTCTGTAGGCGCGATGCCTTCACCAGTATCTTCAACCGTGATCTCAAGGATCTGTCTTGAGGCGGCATCTTTTGAGGTTTGGGCGTGATACTGAAGCCTGCGAGAATTGGGGCTTTTCTCTAAAGCATCGATGGCATTGTTTGTCAGGTTCAATAAAACTTGCTCAAGGTCGGTTGGTACGATGCGAATGGGCTGTAAACCGTCAAGGGTGACGATTTTTACCTCTGCACGAATCGTGGCAATTCGCGGGGCCACCAGTTTTGTGATGCGTTCTATCAGAGAAAGCACATCCACCAACTGGCGTTGTCGAGCCGGGGTGTGGGTCGAAGCTAGGAAGTCTTTTACGATCCCCTCGATGCGGCTGACCTGCGAATTGATGATATCAAGCCTGCCTCGCGAACCTTCGCTTTTGACCTCGCTTTGAAGCAGTTGCAGATGACCCGAGACGCTGTTTAGAGGAGTTCCGATCTCATGAGCGAAACTTGCCGTAAGCTGGCCCATGATGGCGAGCTTCTCGTTCAAGAACAGCTGCCTTTGGGTCTCATGCAGCTGCTCGGTGAGCTCTACGTTCTCGGATTCGGCACGCCGCAGTTTTCTTTCATTTTCGATCATGCGACGCAAGTAATAACTCAAAAGGCCGATCAACAAGGCAATAGCGAGGAAGGCGCCCAAAAAAGCGAGCTTCGAGAAAATGCCGACCACCTGATCCACGAGTTGCAGCGAAACTTCCGCGTGCACATATCCCAATACTTTCTTTCGTTCTTTGATTGGATAAAAAATCGCCCAAAAACGACGGTCGGAATCTTCTTTCAACTCAATTTTAGGGGCTTCATCGAGGTCCAGTGTCGTCACTTCAATGGTGGGGTCATCAGTAACGCTACTTGCGACGACTTTGTAAAAATCTTTTTCACGGACGAGCACATCAAGCCGAACGACGCTGGGTTGCAACCAGCTCATCTCAATAAGGCGTCTTTCAAGTTGATTGGGTTGGGTGAGAAGGCGAAAAGCGACGATGTCTGTTGAAAGCGAGCGGCATACAGAGGTTCCGATTTGGCGCACTTCTTCTTCGAGCAAAGGACGGGTGACGATGGTTTGAACCAATATGGTCAGTGCGAAAACAGGAAGAAGAATCCCTGTCAGGGAGAGATAGATCTTCCAACGCAAACTCAGCCGCCTGCCAAATCGAGCAAGGCGTTGAAATTGGGACTTTATTGCTTCGATGGGCGTCACGTTTCAAGACGGTAGCTTGAACCCGCCTAAAAAAAAAGCATTCTTCGAAGCAGGTTCCTTTGCGCAATAAAAAAGGCTAACCCAAAAGGGTTAGCCTTTTCTCATTAGCATTCGAGCTAAAGAATCAACCTTAGTTATGAGGATGTTCTTCGCCGGCAGGATGCTCTTCGCCTTCTTTTTTCTGTTCGTCAGCGGCTTCTTTGCCTTTCTTCGTAGTAGTAGCTTTTTTCTTAGCTTTTTTTACGACAGCAGGACGTGAAGATTGTGCATCACTGCTTGAAGTATTTGCAGCATCGTTTGCGAAAGCGGACATTGCGAATAAACCTGCCAAAACGGCTACGAGGTACTTTTTCATGTGTAGACTCCTTAATTAAGGTTTAAAAAGGCGAAACTGCCTTAAGGGCTAAAAGTTCAAGTCTAATGCCAAAGTGAAGTTGAATAGTTTTCAGTGGTTACACATAACCGAGGGAGTTCGTTTGTAGCACTATCCAGCTTGACTGTTGCGTCTCGCAACAGTTCTTGCTACCTCGTAAAATCTAATGAAAGAGTATCGAAGATCGAGAGCAAAGGTGATTGAAACTATTCGTCAATATTTTGGCGAACAGGGGTTTCTTGAAACCGACACGCCTAGCTTTGTCCTCTCGCCCGGAATGGAACCCCACATTCGCCCGATAAAAATCGAGGGTACCAAGGCGTTTCTACCCACGAGCCCAGAGTTTGCGATGAAGCGCATTTTGGCGCAGGGCTATGAGAAGATCTTTCAGGTTTGCAAAGCGTATCGTCATGAGCCTGCCAGCGCGACCCACAATCCTGAATTTACGATCTTAGAGTGGTATCGCGCCCATGTCGATTATACGGCGATCATGGAAGATGTTGAGGCGTTGTTTGAGAGGATTGCGCAAAACCTTTTCGGAAAAGCCGCTTTTGAAACTGAAACTCGAGGCGCGCAAGATCTGAGTAGACCTTGGCCGAGGCTTACGGTTGAAGAATGTTTCAGGCGATTTGCAGGGCTTGAATTGCGGGAGCTCCTTGATGTGAGCGCCATGGCTCAAGCTTGCGTCGCAAAAGGATGGGCAGGCCGCGAAGCTCTTTTGCCTTCAGTATTGGCTCAGCCTGGGGCCTGGGATGATCTCTTCTTTCGCGTTATGTTGAACGCCGTAGAGCCTGGTCTAGCCAAACTTGGAAAGCCGGTGATCGTTTATCTCTATCCCGAAAGCCAGGCCGCTTTGGCAAACCTTGAAACAGACTCAAAAGGTTGTCGTTGGGCAAAGCGTTTTGAGGTGTATGCAGGGGGGCTTGAGCTTGGAAATGCTTTTGATGAGCTCGTGAACCCGTTCGAGCAAAGAAGGCGTTTTGAGAAAGACATGGAGTTGAGGAAGAGCCTTTACGGAGAGAGTTTCCCGATCAGCCCTATTGACGAAGGGTTTTTAGAATCGCTTGGATCAATGCCAAAAGCCGGTGGAATCGCCATGGGGGTGGACCGCATGGTGATGTATTTCACGGGGGCCGCCTCGATTCATGAGGTGCTTTGGTTGCCATCTCATTGGCCGGAAACACCTTAGAATACTTTTGGGACGAGGCGTTTGGTTCTTCTCATATATCGCTCATAGCTTGGCCCGAAATGACGGACAAGCATTCTCTCTTCTTGATGGATTCGCAGGCCGAAGAAAACCAGCGTTCCTATCCCCAAACCTAAGATGAAAAATAACGAAGAATAAGCCAGGCCCATTCCGATGTGCATGAGAAGATAACCCGTATAACTGGGATGGCGAATCCAGCGGTAGGGACCGCTTTCGATAATCTGGTGTTTTGAACGGATTCCGATTTCGAAGGTGAAAAAGCGCCCAAGTATCCGTATCGCCCAAGCGCGCAACGAGTAACCTGCGAAAAAAATGGAAGCTCCAAGAATCAAAGTGAGGTCGCTTGCCGGCAGAGGCAGAAAATCCAAAAGTTCGATGAGCAAAAGGTCGTAGGGCTTGAATCCCAGGGGCCAGATATCATAGGCCATTAAGATGCGCCGGTACAACATCGCAAGCTGCGCAATCAAAATGCCCGCGAAAACCAGATGCTGACTCCACTTGGTGAAGAGCGGATCTTGGGGTTTGTCAGAGGGTTCCGCGCGCATTTTCTGTCGATGAAAAAACATCATCCACGAATGCGTGAGAAAAAGGGCGATGCAAATGGCGCTTAGTAACCAGGCTGGCATGGCAATGGGTTTTCTTGCTGAAGGCCGAGCAACTCCTCTCGCCTTGATTGGATATCATAGAGCTTGCGGTAAATCTGTCCTTTGCTCAAAAGTTCTTTGTGAGAACCTGATTCGACAAGCTCTCCACGATGCAACACAAGAATACGGTCGACGCTCTTGAGGGTCGCCAGCCGGTGCGCGATCACAAGCACTGTGCGGTTTTGAAACGCCTCGTTTGACACGCGTGAAATCCAACCTTCGGTGATCGCATCGACGTGGGCCGTGGCTTCGTCTAAGATCAATATTTTAGGATCCTGCGCAAGGGCACGCAAAAATGCCACGATCTGACGCTCGCCGGACGAGAGGTTCGAGCCTTTTTCGAGCACTTGTTTGCCAAGCGAGAGGTATTCTGATTCAAAACATTCTTTGATTGAACGAGGCAAAGCATCAATGCCTTTTTGCCGATCGGCTTCCCAAAGCAAGATGTTGTCGCGAATGGTGCCTGAGAACAGGAAAGGTTCTTGTTGGATATAACCGATCGCGCCGCGCACCGCTCTTTTGTCGAAAGAGCAGAGGTCTTGGCGGTCGAGCAAGAGCTTGCCTTGTTGAATGTCGTAAAACCGCATCAATAGCGCAGAGATCGTGCTCTTGCCCGCGCCGGTATGACCCACGATTCCGACGCGTTCGCCCGATTCAACCTTAAAACTCACGTCTTTGAGGTTCCATTCATTTCGATACCGGAACCAGACATTGCGAAATTCGATTTCTCCGCGAAAGCTGGGCTTTGAGAATGCGCGGTTTGCCGTCTCGGTTCCTTTTTCCTGGGGCCTATCCATGAATTCAAAAATCCTCTCGCTTGAGGCCATGGCTGAAACAAAGAGGTTGTATTTCTCGGTGATGTCCCTGATTGGAGCGAACAGAGCCTGTAGATAAGACATGAAGGTCACCAAAAGCCCGAGCGTGACCGTCTGATCAAGTACTCGGTAGCCGCCGTACCAGATCAGAAGAGACATCGAAAGGCTGCTGAGAACGGTGATCGTGGGTTGAAAGTAGGCGTAGGTTTCAATCGTTCTCATGATCATCGACGTGTAGTGGTTTGAGACTTGTTCAAAGCGCTTTCGAAAATGAGCCTGTTTATTGAAGAGCTGAATGATCGACATTCCAGAGATGTTTTCAGCAAGAAAACCGTTGAGTTTCGAGAGAGCGCCGCGGGATTTCAAGAAAGTTTCGCGCAACTTTCGCCCAAAGTATCGCGCAGCGAATACCATGAAAGGGAACACACTCACGCAGACTAGGCCCAAACTAGGATTCAAGACCACCAGCCAAATGACGATCCCCGCGACGATGATCGCGTGGCCCAGCGCTACGGCGACGCCACCGGTGAAGAGGTCTTGAAGGCTCGAGGTATCGTTCACCAGACGCGTGACAAGCCTACCTGTGCGGGTTTGGTTGAACTCGCTTAGGGGATAAAATTCGTATTGCTTAAGAAGATCTTGCCGCAGGTCGTGCAAGACTCTCTGGCCAAGAGACGTCATCGTCAGACCCTGCACGATCATCGTGAGGGCTCTTAGAGCGTCGGTCGCGAAATACAGCAAAGCAAAAGGCACGAGCAGTTTGAGCTCTTTGGGCACGAGCGCGTGATCAACGGCGTAGCCCAAGAGCCAGGGCGTCAACAGGGCGCAGAAGGTGGTGATGAGCACCATGAGAACGCTCACCGCGAACAACGCCGGATACTTGCGAACATAAGGCCAAAGGCGTTTGCGGAAAAGGGTGAGCGTCTTGAGGCTGACCTTCTGACTCATGTGAGGGCGCTCTCCATTTGCTGCAACTCGAGAAGCCTGCGGTAGAGCCCTTGCGTCGATGAGAGGCTCGCGGGTGAACCCATCTGGGTGAGCTTGCCCTGATTGAAAACGAGGATCTGGTCGAAGCTTGAAAGCCTTGCGAAACGGTGCGTGACCATGATCAGGGCTTTGTGCCGGGTTAAATTGAGATTATTGAGAATGCGAGACTCCGTCTCGGCGTCGATGCTTGAAAGAGTATCGTCGAGAATCAGCGCCGCAGCGGGTTTGTTCAGCGCTCTAGCCAGGGCAACTCGCGCTTTCTGCCCCCCTGAAAGGTTTGATCCTCGCTCTCCGAGCACCATGTTCAAACCCCAATCTTCCGATTCCGGCCCGATCCCAGCTTTCTCCAGCGCACCTTTGATCTCGTGCGCGGGTGCGCCGCTGGTTCCCATGGATACATTCCAAGCAAGGGTTTCCGAAAACAAAAACGCTTCTTGAGGCACCACTGCGAGCAGCTCTCGGCGTTCTTCAAGTGAAAGATCGTTGACGTCATGGCCTTTCCAAAAAAGCATTCCTTCCGGAATCTCGTAGAGGCCTGCGAGCAGTCGAATGACAGTGCTTTTTCCGCTTCCTATGGGGCCGACAATCGCAGTGCGGCTTGAATCTTTGATTTGAAAGCTGACGTCTTCTAGGGCTGTCTTGTTTTGGCCGGGATAAGTGAACGTGAGATTGCGTGCTTCGATCAGCGGGGCTAATGGGTTCAGTTTCCGTGTCGCTGCGGCTGCGCCGGGTTTCGCGATGGAAGCTTCTTCTTTTTCGTTCAATACCAGGATGACTCGGGCAAGAGAGGTTTTGCCTCGTTGGTAGTGCGTGACAGCGAGGCCCAGAGCCATCATGGGCCAACCCAGCTGATCAAGATAACGCGTGAAGGCCACGAAGGTGCCCAGTCCGACCGCACCCGTGATGACATCATTGCCCGCGAAGACAATGAGCAGAACCGTGCCTAATGAGACGGTGAGCAAGAATGAAGGTTCGAAGATCGCCTGGGCCTTGGCGAGTTTGAAGTTGAGTCGCACGAATTCTTTTCCTATTTGCGAGAATCGATCAAGCTGAGTCCATTCGCGCACGAACGCTTTCACGACCCGGATGCCTTCTATGTTTTCTTGGGCGAAGCTTGAAAGCCTCGAAAAGTGCGATTGCACTTTTTCGAATCGGTCGTGCACGAGACGCTGCGCCTTTACGATGATGAAGGGCAAGGCGATCATTGGCGCGAGCGTGATCAGCGTGAATTTGGGTGAAAGCCAAAGCATGGCCGGCGGAAGGGCCAGAAGCAAGAATATCGCGTCGGCGAAAACCAGAAGGCCAGGGCCAAGAGCGAATCTGATGGCTTCGACGTCGTTTGTCGCAAGCGTCATCAGATCTCCTATGGGGTGCTTGTCGTAAAAAGAAGGAGGCAACCGCTGAAGCTTCGCAAAGTACTCGTTGCGAACCCGTTCAGCCACTCGATGCGAGGCGCGTATGAGGAAAATCCTCCAAAGATACCTGCAGACTCCTTGCGTGAGCGCGACCACCGCGTAGGTAACGCCCAGCCATAAAAACGGCGCATACCTCTTGTCACCTTTGAAGGTGAGCGAGGCTTGATCGATGAACCCTTTCAAGATCAGTGGTGGCAGCGCGTTGAGAAGGTCAACCGCCAGAAGAGCCAAGACTCCAAGCCCAAATTGTTTTCGATAGGGTTTTGCGTAGTGATAAAAAGTTTTTAAAGTTTTCCTAAATTCCTTCGTCACAACCGAAACTCCGGCGGTATGGGGCTCTCAATGCGAACTAGGTTATGAGTGACCGGATGCTCGATCGTCAGAGCATGGGCGTGTAGAAGGAAACGACCCCAGCGTTTGTACTCAGCTGGCGACGAACCGTAAAGCGAGTCTCCCACGATGGGATGTCCCATTTCTGAAAAGTGAACGCGGATCTGATGGGTACGACCAGTAGCAATCCGAACCTCAACTAAAGAATAACTCTCGTTTTGCCCGAGAACAAGAAAGTCGGTGATCGCTTTTTTCCCGCCGCTGCGCACACTGCCGAATTTTGCCGACTTCCCAGATTTTCCGACCTGAGCAAGGAACGATTCTAGCCTGCCCTTAGGGTTTTTGAGTCGGCCATGGACCATTGCGACATAAACCTTCACGCATTTGTGCAGCTTGAACTGATCTGCAATGAACGCATTGTGCTCAGTCGCCCGTGTGAACAAGAGAACACCAGAGGTGTCACGGTCAAGCCTGTGGTGTAAACCAAGGTAGATAGAAGGTTTCTTGAGCTGGTTTGCAAGTTGGTGCTTGGCCATTTGAAACAAGTTGAGCCTTGCTTCATCAAGAGTGGGTTGTGTCGGAAGACCCGCTGGTTTATCAAAACAGATGATGGCATCGTCTTCGTACAGCACGCGCAAGGGCGGAAAGTTTTTCTCAGACAGGTTTTCTGGCGATTTTTCTTTATTCCAATAAAGATCAATGGTCTCACCGCCGTGCACTTGCCTTGAAGCCACTCGAACTCGCTTGCCGTTGACGTAGACTGCACCGGCCACGATGAGTTTTCGAATCAAACTTCGAGAAAGTTTATGAGTCTCGGCCTCGCTGCTTTGAGCGATAGCTTGATCAAGGCGGGTAGTCGTCTTTAATGAGTAGCGTAGAGTGATCTTCTGCATGGTTTGTCACTGTATATTCAATTTCACTTCAGGGGCAAGAAGAGCTGGAGAAGCCGTGTAACTCACTGCGACACGGAGTTCAAGATAGTGTGCAAGCGGTTCAGGCATTCCCACTTCAGTCGATCTTCTTCGGCATCGAGCGCCCATTTGTAGTGGAAGTACTCATCCATCTTATTGCGTTCGGGCAGGCGAAAGTCTACGCCGCGTTTGTTGAGGTAGACTGTGAACCTGCCGTACCAGGTGGCAAGCTTTTCGCGGTATTCTTTTTTGAGGTCAATGGTCTTTAAAGCTTCTTCACCAAGACGGCGCTTTAAAGTGAAAAGTGATCTCGCGATGCCATCTTTTTCAAGCTCAGCGACCAAGGCCATGCGTTCAGCGTCAGATGGCTCGGGCGCTTTGACAGAGTCAGCTGTAGGAAGCGGCACGGCAGGATTCTCAGTTTTAGGAATCTTTAAGGGATCATATTTTTGATCTAAAATGATTTGAGCCAATATCTCAGAATATGCTTTAAGCGCCGGCACTGAAGCCACGCCTCTTTCTTTTTCGCGGTACTCGCTTGAATAGACGATGCCATTGTAGATGCCTTCGTAGTGACCGCCTTGGTCAAGCACGTTCATGTATTTGATGAACTCTTCTTCGCTCTTGAGGTCTCTCAGCACAACGACCTTAAAGAGCTCTTTGATGAATTCGCCGTTCACGCGGCGGTGTTCAAGAGAAAGAGTGGGCGAGGGTTCAGGGCTTGGCGCGGGTGAGTTTTTTTCAGTGGCTTCTAGCTTGAACCCAATTTTACCGCCGATGTTTTCATTGAAAAATTTTACAGCATTGTCGGCTGGGTTGCAGCCCGGCAGAAGCAAAAGAACGATGAGGCTAGAAGAAAAAACTAAGTTTTGCGCCATAGGTGTTGACTCCTCTGGTGGTGAAGTTCGCCTCGCCCGTCAATCTGAAGAACCCTGCGACAAGGCTAACGCCTCCGAAGAAATGCCCCGCATCGACAGTGGCGTCGAAGTTCACGCCCGGGATTCTGGGGATCGTGACCGTCGGGTTCGAAATGGTGCCTTTTACAAGACGATATCCGCCTCCGCCGTAGATGTCGATGAAGAGAAGCTTGAAACTGGTAAGAACATCGCCGCCATAGGTTGCGGCTTGAATGAAAGCGAGGTTGGCGTAGTTGTACTGACCTCTGATCGCGATTGGCGGAAGGCGCGGGCGTTCAATCAGAGTGTATTGCAGGTCAAAACCGTAAAGGCTGATCGTATTGCCGCCCACCTTGATCGATGGGATGAACTCGCTGCCGACGAAAAGTCTTCGGTTGATAGCCTTTTGAATATTGATCTTCGGCAGCGGAAGGAAGCGTGGAACGTTGGGGATACCAAGGTCAGTGAGACCCTTGACGACCTTCCCAGGAATACCGATCGCAGTCGCTGATACGCCGGCGTCAAAGCCGACCTTAGAGCTGTAGGGCTTCGTGCTTTCATAGGCGTGCAGGTCGGCCCCCAAACCCACGAATGCCGTCAGGTCTGAGATGACCTCGTTGGTGGCGTTGATGAAGGTCGTTGGGTCAAAGGGTGCCGCGCCGCCCAAGGTTGGCGAGAGGATAAGGCAAATGGATGTTAAGACTACCCGAAACCCCATTCGATAGAGTTTATCTCAATTAATAAGGTTTAGCGCTGGGCATTTTTGATCAGGTCAAGCGTGTGATCGAGAAGATCTCGCCTGGTGTGAAAGGGGCGCCCCTTCTTAGCGGCATTATCTGCTTCTTCGAGCAGGATTTGCGCTAAAATGTAGGGAATGACCTCGGGGTCGAGACTTTCTGGCGGTGCCACGTTGAACAAACGCGGTATTTCTTTTCGAATGAAAGATTCAAGCGCGTCTTTCGCCTCGTTTTGAGCTCGTTTTTCGAGGATTTGCGCAAGCTGTGCCGCGCGGTAGCCTTCGAATGGTTCGTATTTATTTTCCATACGTTGGTTCAAGAACGCATACTCTTCTAGCTCATTTAAGTAAATGTAGACGAGCGCCGTTGTAACCCCCGCTGACGCCACTATAGTGGCAAGGATCGGATTATCTTCTACGATACCGCCGTATGATTTTAACAAGATCGGAATGATGCTTTTCCCATCCGGGTTGTAGCGGACCTTGAGTTTTGGCTTTCCAAAATGACCAAGCAGCAGGCTTGCAACGAGGGGATCGATCGACAGTGGAGGCGGTATATTGGCGATTCCGGCTGCTCTGAGAGCCTCGCAGGCAGTCAGAGAGCAGTTGCTAAGGTAAAAGTTGAACGGGTCGCTGACGTGCCCCAACTGGCGATTGAAGTATAGTTTCAAGATTTCAATTTCTCGTGGCGAAGACTCAAAGACGTAACCGAAGCTTTGAAAACCCCTGGCGAATGCCATGTCTACTAAGAAGTCTTTCTTGGTAAGACCGTATCGAACTTTCCCATAGAGCGCCCCTCCTATTCTGACTTCAAAATGGTGCCCTATCAACAAAACCTCAATAGAGTCTTTGGCGATCGTATTGGCATAGTTCTCAAGTTGGTTAACCGGTACAGCGATCGTTTTAGGTACCGGAGCTTTCTTCCTTCGAGTCTTTCTTTTGGTCGATTTTTTGATGAACTTTCGAATTGCGTTGTCGATGTTTCGTTTCTCGGGTGAGAGGGATGCGAGCTTTTCGTGCAATCGATTTACGTCCCCTTGTGATAGGTTTCCCTCGCGCACAGCCGCTTCGAGAAGCTTTGAGGCGACCGGATTGAGGCAGCTTAGGCGGGTAGGGTTTGCAGGCGCCGGTCCTTCTGCGGCGTGCACCCCGTGACCAAGCGCGGTCATCACGATCAAAATAAAGAAAAGAGCAATTCGCCCTATTCGCCTCATAAGAGAATTTTCGGGAGTTTAGAAACTCTAGATGATGAGGTTTCTTTGCGTGAGCCCGATTTTCGCTCGCCTGAGGCAATTTATGCCCATGAGAGAGATTGAGTTTTTTTACCTACAGACGAATTACATCAGCCGGTCTTTGCTAGCGCAATGGATGCCCTGACAGAGCGGAGTGAGGCGACTTCCTAATCCAATGCGACCCCTAGCGCTCGTGGCGGCTGGATGCGGCGGTTCTTGCTTCCAAAAAAGCCAGCGAGTAAAACTAGGGTTGCGGCATATGGAATGATCTGGATCCATTGCACCGGAAGGTTCGTGCCATCAGGCAACTGAAAGCCTTGCAGAAAAATCTGTGAAGCCTCGACCAATCCAAATAAGAAGGCTGCCGCTGCCGCGCCCAGGGGGTTCCACCGACCTACGATGAGCGCTGCAAGGGCGATAAAGCCTCGTCCGGCCGTCATATTCCGCGAAAACCCGCTGCTGTGGTCAATTGAAAGATAAGCGCCGGCAAGCCCGCAAAAAAAACCCGAAAGAAGCACTCCTGTCCAACGCACTTTATTGACAGAGATGCCCTGGCTGAGAAGCGCCTTGGGGTGCTCACCCGCAAATCGAAAGTATTGGCCGAGCCTAGTTTTGTAGTGGAAGAGAGTGACCAGAGCCGCGCAAGCAAAACAGAGAAGGATCAGATGCGAAACCCCGCCAAAACTCGCCACACGCATGTTTTGCGAAAGAGAAGGCGTGCCGCTTGAAACACCAAAAAAAGCTTTGCCAATGACAGGGCACAGACCGGCGGCCAATAAATTCACTGCAAGCCCGCTGATGATGTGTTCACCTTTGAGTTTTACGCAAAGCAATCCGTGCAATGCAGACAGGAGCATGGCCGATGCGACCCCTGCGGCTATTCCGGCAAAGGCGCTTTGAGTGGCTAACGCAACTGCCGCTGCACTGAAAGCCCCGATCAGCATCATGCCCTCAAGCGCGATATTCACTGTTCCGGTGCGTTCGCTGCAATACCCGCCAAGAGCTGCGAGACAAAGCGGGGTGCCGAGCCGAATCGCTGAGAGGAGAATAACGAGAAAAAGGCCCTCTTGGCTTGAACCTTCCATTAAGCTCTCCTTTTCAGCGATTGCCCGATGCAAAGCCCCACCAGCACAAGCGCCTGTATGACGACTGAAAGATCTCGGGTGATGTATTCAGTTTCAAGGTCTAGGTCTAGCGCCCCTTTCTGAAGGCCCGCGAAAAGAAGGGCTCCGGCGATGAGGCCGGTGATCTTCCCTCGGGCAAGCAGCGCCACCGTGAGGCCCGTGAACCCATAGCTAGGCGAGAACCCGTCAATGAGCCGGTAAGAGTTGCAATAGACTTCATTGAACCCGGCAAGCCCCGCGATGCCGCCAGAAAGAGCCATCGCTGAGAGCAGTGTCTTTTTAACGCCAATGCCTGCAAGTTTCGCAGCCGGCTCGCTTTGCCCTGTCGCTCTGACTCGAAAGCCCCACCAAGAACGTGTGATGGCTCCCAAAACAATGACCGCAATTATTAGAGCGACAAAAAGAAAAGGGCTCGCTTGTCCCCAGATTTTTTCGATCCTCAAGCTTTCAATGATCCAGACCGTCTCAGAGTTTTGCGTCTCCACATTCTTGAGCGGATTCAAAATCGCCCAATTCACGATCGCATAGGCGATGAAATTCAGCATGATCGTCGAGAGTACTTCGTGGGTCTGTCGATAGGTTTTCAGGTATCCCGCCAGCGCAGCGAAAAAAGCTCCGCCGATGAAGGCCGCGCCCGTCCCGCCTACGAGGCAGAGCACCGATAGCGCAGGCGACAGGCCCGCTTGTTGCTGAAAAAGCGCGGCCACGGCTTGGTTCCACAGAACTGCGAACAGAGCGCCGATATAGAGCTGTCCTTCAGCGCCGATATTGTAAAGCCCTGCCTCTAGCGCCACGGTCACGGCCGTTGCAGTTAAGAGGATGAAGGTTGCGTAGAACAAGGTGTACGAAAAGTTTTCAACCCCTCCGAAAGCCGAATTGAACAGAATTAGCAGTACCGCAAGGGGGCTTTCGCCCACCGCCCAGACTGCTCCGGAAGCCAATGCAAGAGTGAGCAGGCCTGCAAAAAGCGCGGGCCAATACTTTAAGAGCGCTTCTCGCAGGTCGATCGTCGAAAGATTCATAGGCGAGCTTCTTTCTTTTCGCCGAGTCCACCCGTCAACATGGCAAGACCGATGTCTTTTTCGTCATAATGAGGGCCGTGAAACCAACGTGCGATCGTGCCACGATAAAAGACCGCGATGCGATGGCTTAGAGCCATGAGTTCATCAAGCTCGCTTGAGATGAGCAAAATGGCTGAGTCTCGGGCCGCGGCCGCCAGTATCTTCTCGTGGATGAATTCGATCGAGCCCACATCGACGCCTCTCGTAGGATGGTAGGCAATGAGCACGCTTTGATTTGGCAGTTGGCCGAGTTCACGCGCTAACACGAGTTTTTGTTGGTTGCCCCCAGAGAGGGCTGATGCCGCAAGGCTGGGCCGAGGTGGTTTCACGTCAAACTCTTGCAGAAGAGAGGTCTCACTCGCAGTGATCGATCCAAAATAAGCGTGTCCTGCCCTGCCGCACTGTTCGCGCCCCAATCTTAAATTTTCAGTGAGGGACATTGAAAGATTGAGGCCGTTTTCATGCCGATCCGGGGGAACAATTCCCAGCGGCAGGCGACGGATTTGCGCAGTTTTATATTGAAGCACATTTTCTTTGAGGATCGTAAAGCGTTCAGCCTCTAGTTTGCGAGGATCTAGGAGTGCTTCTAAGATGGAGTCTTGCCCGTTGCCTTCGACCCCTCCGATGCCGACGATTTCACCCGGTTGAATAGCGATGTGAAATGCTGAAGTTTTGAGCTCGAAAAGAGGCCGCTCCGTGGCAGAGTTTTTTTTTGAGATCGTTCGAGGCAAGCAAACCTTTCTTCCGACCATCAACTCAGAGAGTTCTTCGACGTCGGTGTCTTTTGCTTTGCGGGTTGCAACCGTGGTGCCTGCTCGCATGACCGTGATGTCATCTGCGATTTTCATGACTTCTTTGAGTTTGTGAGTGACGATGAGCAAGGTGTTCCCGCGGCTTTTCAAGAGGTGCAGAGTTTTCAGAAAGTCTTCTGTCTCTTGAGGGGTGAGCACGGCAGTCGGTTCATCAAGGATGAGAAAGCGCGCCTTTCGATACAAGACCTTCAATATCTCACAGCGACTTTGCAATCCTACCGGCAGGTCCTCCACGCGTGCATCCAGCGGAACTTTCAAACCCGTGGTTTCGATGAGTTCTTCAAGAGCCTTACGTTCCTTTTTTCTTTGCCGAAAGCCTAGCTTTGTCGTTTCAAAGCCAAGAACAAGGTTGTCGTGCACCTTTTCGGTCAACGCCAACATGAAATGTTGGTGTACCATTCCGATTCCGTGCTCTGCCGCCTTATGCGGATTCCACGCGGAGGTGACATCGGTCTGGCCGTAGATGACCTGCCCTGAGTCTGGTTTTACCATGCCGAACAAGATTTTCATCGCAGTCGACTTGCCTGCTCCGTTTTCACCGACCAGGGCGTGGATGGTGCCTGCCCGCACATGCAGATTCAAATCTTCGTTGGCTTTGACCAAACCAAAAGATTTGTTGATACTGCGGAGCCTGCCATCGAAACTCATTTTTTTGCTTTTTTCTCTTTGTAGTAATCGACGACCGCGACTTTTCCGGCGACTAACTTTGCTTTTAAGTCAGAGATTTTATTGACATCAGACTCTGTAAAAAGAGCTCGATTGTGCTCATCAAGCGCCCAATCAATGCCTTGGTTTTTGATCGTGAAGATTTTTACGCCGGCTTTGAACTGGCCCTTGGCGGCATCTGAGATCATCTCATAAACTGCAGTATCGACGCGCTTGAGCATGCTTGTGAGGATGCGTCCGGGTTTGATCCAGTTCTGGTTTGAATCAACGCCGATCGCGAACTTCTTCTCTTCTTCAGCAGCATCAAAGCAACCATTATTGCTAGCGCCTGCTGCGACGAAGATAATATCTGCGCCTAAGCGGTATTGGCTCATCGCCAGTTCTTTTGCGCGCGTGGGATTATTCCAGGCATCCGTCGAAACGCCCACGTAATTGACTTGGACCTTCGCTTTGGGGCGCGCGGCTTTTACGCCTTGAATGTAACCTTTTTCAAAACGTCGGATGAGATCCCCGTCGACACCGCCGATGAAGCCGACGTTTCCGGTCGTTGTTTTCAATCCAGCGATATAACCCACGAGATAAGACCCGATATGTTCTTCAAACATCGCTGAGACAACGTTGTGGGCTTCGACAGGGGCGTCCACGATAGCAAATTTCTGGTCAGGAAACTCTCTTGAAAGTTTTTTAATGGCTTCGGCTTGAGCAACTCCAATGCCTACGATCAGGTCGTACTTTTTTGAGATAAAGCGGCGCATAGCGGGCTCAAAAAGAGAATCTTCATTGGCTTCAATCTCTTTAAGATCGATGCCAAGCTTCGCCTTGGCTTCATTGGCTCCTCGAGAGGCGGCGCTGTTAAACGATTTGTCGTCTTTGCCTCCTTTATCAAGGATTAAGGCCACTTTGATCGGATTCGCAGCAATAGCCAAACCTTGCATTGAGAAAAAAGCGCAAACCAGAAGAAGAATCAAATTTCGCATGCGTAATGCCCCCAGCGGGGCCGACATTACGAACCGGCTTGCCGCATGTCAAGAACCCGGCGCGAGGTTAATTTAGGTATCGATCATATGGGTTTTAGTGGGCCGAAGGAGGAGCTGGCACGACGCTAAAACCCAGCGATTTGGCCTTTTCAAGTTCGGCTTTTGGAATGAGGAAACCATTAAAGTCGCCTTTATCGGCACCGCACATTTGGATTCGCATCTGTCCATCGTGCAGTTTTTGTTTCGCAAGAATGGGGATTTGAGCGGTTTTCAGTTCTTGAGCCGGTATATCGATGGATATCCCCTTTTCAGGGCCGCAAGATTTTGCGTTGTCGCTTTTTCCCACCCAGAGAGTGTCTTCAGTTGAGTGCTGTTTTGAGGTGGTGGTTGCGCCATGTCCCGTTGATAAACCATGGTCATTTTGCCGTTTTGCGGCCTCGCATGAGGCGAAAAAGCTTGCGCTGAACAACAGTGACGAAACGAGAAGGCAAACACGAACACAAGACTTTCTTGCCATGAGGCGACTCCTTCTTGTTTATTATGAGACCAGATCAGGCATATTCGAAGCAATCACAAAATTGCAGGTCGAAGGTGATGTTCCAAGTCCGGTCAACCTTGAAGGGGCGTCTGATGCAACGAGCGGCTTCGCGTCTGACTTGGGGATCAACCGCATTGCGTATCTGACGGTACAGCTCGAGCGCCTCTTGCCGTTTTCCAAGGCAATCGTATGCGTGAGCGAAAAACAGTTTTGACACTTGAGTCATATGCGGGCTCATTGAGCACGTTTGAGCTTTTCGAAAAGCCTCGAAAGCGCGTTCTACTTGTCCGAGTCTCATTCTAAAATGCCCGTGCGCCAAATGGTAATGACCCTCTTCGGCATCTGTTTGAGCCGCGACTTCCGAGTGTTTCGCGGCTTCCGCAAGATCGTACTCGGTATGGTAGGCGATGTAAGCGCGCCGGAAGTGCCTTAAGGCGCCATGTTTGACCGTATCGCGGATGCTGCCGCTGCCTTCAGCTGACCAACGGAATAGTTCGGGTTCCTGCTGGTCGTAGTTTTTAAAATCCTCGTCAATTTTAAAGGCGGCGTAGTCGCCAAGGCATGTGGGCGATTCAGTCGCATTGCTCATCCAAAAACGGCCTTCCGTCGCTTCCGAGATGATGCTTGTGACCGTGGTGATCACCGAGATCGTATTGCCGTGTCCGCGTATTTTCTGGGTTTCGCGGTCGTAATGGTCAGCAAGGATTTGGGCCAAAGTTCCTCGGTCAACCGAACCCTCGTTTTTCGTGAGCAGATCCATCGCGCGCTTATAGCGTTCGGCGTAATCTTTCGCCACTGACGTTGAGAGCATGATCTCTCGTTGCTGGAATTCCGGAGTGTGGAAATGGTTTGTATGCGCAAGCTTGCCATCCTTGGGTTCTCGCACTGAGATGCGGCCATGGATCATCTCGATGACCACCGCATTGTTCTCTTTGGCGCTCGAAACAACCAGGCTCCACGTGCCGGCGCGGTTGAGGTCATTGACGATATCGACGGCCTGCCCAATGGTGCGGGCCTTTCGGATGACCTCAGATCCGATGATTTGAATGGGAACCCCGAATGGGGACACTGCTTTTGCGCAATGAAAGTGCGCCGTGAGGGTGAGGCCGCTTTCATTGATCCCAGTAACGCCGGCAGTGTGCACACCTGCGCTTGAAATGCCGATATAACGCTGGCCTCGATCGACTCCTTCTGGGTCAAAGTAGAAGATCGAAGGAAACGAGTCCCATCTGCCGACGACGGGGTAGTCCATGTTTCGAGCGTGGATAAGTTTTTTATTCTTAGTCGTGTTGTTGAGGGCGACAACTGAAGTACAGCCCGGAAACCCTCCGGCCGTTTGCCGCAAAAGATAACGGCCCATGAAATACCGGAGTAAAAGCACCAAGCTGTCGGCCTGAAGCACGCTTTTTTCGCAAAGATCCACAGGCAGATGCGCCGCTTTGGCGAACGCGCGCATCTCATCACTGTAAATACGCGGAATTTGCGAGAGCATGGGCTTATCGATAAACCATCGAATGAATTTTCGCGCAGCCGCCTGCAGTCGTGGACGGTTGCGGAAAAGATGTGAGTGGGTCATCAGAAGGTCGTTTTTAGTGCCAAGATAGGGGACAGCCCCTTGATGAATTTGATGCCTGAGAAGCGCTCCGTGTTGGGCTGCCATCTCAGACAGAGTGCCCTGAAGGTGCAAAATATTGATGCCCTGCTTATGCCAAGCATGAGCCTTGCCATAGCTGCGCTTTGCCGCCCGCTCCACCATACTACGAGGCTAACGGAGGTTTCTGTGGCTGGCAAGGCGGGATTCGTTGCAATTTTGAGGATGCGGAAGTAAAAGGAGGCCTTTGATTTGGAAGGAATAGCGCATAGCATTAAGCAGGTGGATGGGTGAGTTGGCTGGTCCGCTTGCGAGTAGGCCGAATTAAACTGAAGTTCTTTGTAAACACGATTCATTCTTAATCTATAGAAAGATCCCGTAGCTCAGTTGGATAGAGCATCTGCCTTCTAAGCAGAGGGTCGCAGGTTCGAGTCCTGCCGGGATCGCCATTTGTCAAGCTGATCGAACCAGATACCAAATAAAGATTTTTTTCCGAGCCGGGCCTCGCGCCCGCAAGTGGCGGGCGAGGGCCGGCCATCTTGGCCAGCCCCCTTTCGATCGAATCCTCTCCTGCGTAAAACTCCAATTTGAATCCGTCTTTGGTGATTTTGATTTGATGAAGCAAGGTTTCTAGGACTTTTGTTTTTAATTTTGGGTCTCTGTTTGCGAGGCATTTCAAGTCTTTCAAGAACTCTTGGTAGCTCTCAAGACTTGCTGGTTTTTCAGCATGGAAAGTCTCGGCTTGGACTCGCGCCAATCTCTTTTCGTCTTCGACTTTCAGCATTTCGATTTTTTCCATTTGTCTGAAGATCGGTTCCGCAGAAACGGTTTTCGGCAATTGCGAGAGACGTTCGGCCAAGACTTCGAGTTGGCTTTTCAGTGCGTTGATTTTTTCACGGATTCGTTTTGTCTCTGTTGTTTGTGAATGCTTGGAATAGGTTTCTTTCGCTGCTTCGATGATTGCTTTGGCTGTTTCACGATGGCTGAGAACACGCATTGCCTCGTTCCAAACCGCCTCTTCTATTTTCTTCGCTTGGATGCGGTACGGCGAACAATCAAAACATTTCTTAACAAGTCCGCTTTGACTGTTCGTGGCCCAGGAATGTTCGTAGTAGGAGATTTTTCCCCCGTTTCCGTGCGCAGATTTTCCGCATAATCGTGCTCCGCAACTTTCGCATTTGATGAATCCGGTCAGCGCGAACGGGTACCGCTTTTCAGAATCGGGTTTCCGCTGCCTTCTTTCTTTGAGCAGAGCTTGGACGCGCAAGAACGTTTTTGCATCGATGATTGGTTCCCATAATCCTCGCGCCTCTTTTCTTTCTCCTTTCGATTTGTAAACTTTGATTCCGAGATAGGTTTTTCTTGTGAGGAGATCGCGCAGATTCGCTACAGTGAAAACACCGAGCCTGGGTTTGTCTCCGCCGCCTTGGGTTTCGCGTTTGGGTCTGTAGCCGTTTGAGTTCAGCCATCGCGCTGTTTCGACGATGCTCCCGCAATGCAGGAATTGCTCGAATGCTTTTCTCACAACTTCGGCTTGCTCGGGTTCTATCTCGAGGTAGCCCTTCTTGCCTGGAATGAGCTTGTAGCCCATTGGTACGGTTCCGCCGTTGTACAGTCCGCGTGCCGCTCGTGCGTGGAGATTCGCGATCACGCGTTCGGAGATTTGCCTGCGTTCAAATTGCGCGATGTTGGCAACCGTATAGAGCACCATTTCGCCCGCGGCGGTTGTCGTGTCGAAGTTCTCGCGCAAGCTCATGAATTGGCAGCCATGAGCTTGCATGAGTTCCCAGATTCCAGCGAAGTCTTTGATCGAGCGCGAGAGTCTTGAGAGTTCGGTTACCATCAGCAGCGTGATTTCCCCTCGGCGAATCGCTGAGAGCATGCGTTGAAGCTCGGATCGCTTGGTGTCTTTGCCTGACTTCGCTCGGTCGATGAACGTTTCCACGACTTCGCCAAAAAGCCCTTCCATGTTCTTGAGTTGCACGGTTGCTTTGAGCCGTTCTTCCTGGTTGCGGATAGACCCTTCCGGATTTTCCGCTTGTTCCTCTGTTGAAACGCGCACATAAAACGCGACGCGGTGTCCGGACTTGTTTGGTGCTTTGTATTCAGTTTTCTTAGCCATGAGTGCCCGTCCTTTCGATCACTTGGTTGTGATTGAAGTGCGGAACACCCGCGCCAATGGATTCGGCAGGCGGTCTGTGGAGCTGGCAGAAAGCAAGATACAGTATCTCGCCCAGCTCCGCAATCCGACGCCGGTATTCTTCTTCTGGAATTGCTTTGGGTATAGCCTCGATGCATTTGGCTTCCCATTTCAGTTTCATTTTTCACCTGTTTTTCATTTCCGTTGTTCTATTCTTCCTTTCTCTTGGATTTGCTTGGCTCTCGTTTTGAATGCCCGCCCACGACCCGTTTTTCCGACCGTAAGCGCCGACCACTCTCCATCGTAGAGGGGGAGTGGTCGGCGGTGTAGGTCGTTTTGCCTTTTGTGCGTGGGCGGGGATCTTTGTTTGTTATTTCATGCCGCTAACAATGGTTTTGTATTCGCGTTAATTGCTGTTCCCATGCCCTGTGTGGGAGCACCTGGCAGAGCAGAGGGTTGTTTCATCGTGATGAGTTTTCGCATGGGATGGCGATTTCCTGAGAAATGAACTTCCAAATTCCACGGATCTCTCAATGCTTGGTTGAGAAGAGACCACATGAACAAGTCGTTTCGATTGTTCCGGTTCACTTTGCGCCAGACTTCATCGAGGATGCGTCCCATCCTTTCACTTGGGACGAAATACCAAACTCCCCAAAGGTCTTTTCTTTTCAGATACGCATTGAATACTTTTTCGTAACGAGCGCGGTGTTTGAGAGTAAGTTCAAGTTCGATCGCCACTTTTTGTTTTTCTTCCTTGTAGACGACCGAGCAAATCCCGTCAGGGATGAGCTCTTTCTCCGGTTTTTTTCCCGATCGTGTTCTCCATGCTTCCGCGCGCAGAACATGCTCCGGGGTCCACTGATCTCCAACTCCCACCGCTTCAAGAGACAAGCGCAGTTCGCTCAAGAGAATTTCATGGTGAAGCGTGCTTCTGTTGAAATGGAAGAAAGGAGATTCAATCCCCACCACTCGCGCTGCTTTGAGTGTAAGGCACCAACCAACTCCTCCTTTGTCGAGCCCTTCAACTCGGCGGATGAGATCCGCTTTTTCAAGTTTACGCAATCTCCGCCGCACGGTTGAAAGATCGATTTCTTTGAAGAAGACGCGTTGGATCTGCTGGGTTGAGAATATGCCGAACGAACCAAGCTTTTCCAAAAGCTTGGAATCGCGATTCGTGACGATCATATTACGCCGCTCCGTCTGCTAGTTTTTGAAACGACTCCTGTTTGGCTGTGGCTTCAACCTCTGCCTGTCGTAACGCTTTGTTTTCCTGGATCAGTTCATCCACGCGATTGAGCAAGTGGTGCGTGAGGTTGATGTAGAATTCAATGCGTTGATTGAGTTGGGCGAATTCCTTGCCCAGTCGTTCGGCTTCGTTGAAATGGCAGCGGCTTTCACGCGAGAGCACATGCATGCGCTGCCTGATCTTCCATTCCAGGAAGCGGAACTGTTTGAACAAGATGATCGCTGCCAACGCCACGGTGATCGCCAGGGCCAAAATCATCAAGCCCTCTTTGATCCATGGAGATTCAACCTTCAGGAAGAACCGAAGCCTTCCCAAAAGGTCGCTGAGAGCGATCAATACGGATGTGAACAGCAAAACCACGCCTAGAATTTTAAGAGCCAATTTAGATTCTTCACTCATGTTACGGACACACCTTTCTCCGGGGAGTTTCACCCCTTCGAAAACACCTCTCCCTTGGGCTTTTTCCGCTTTAAAAAAGCGGATTTAGCCTTGAGCGAGGCGTAGAAAAACAAGTGCCGTTGGATGCACCAACGCACTGGTTATGGTTTTTTGATTTGCTTGGATTTTGCTTAGAACCTCTGGAGAAGATCAGAGGATTTTCGCTTGGTATTCTTCTCGCGCCATGTGTTTAGCGCAGATGGGGTGGAGGAGTCAAGGGGGATGGATAAGAATTGACTCGAAGCATAAATTGAGTTACCTGGTCCGACAGCGTATTACCGGAGCTTGCAATCAACATGGAAACAATTTCGAGAACCGTACGATTTAAACCAAATGAAGCGAAACTGATTGATGAGTTTCTCGAAAATAACCCAGTGTTCGATTTTTCAACACTTACCAGGATAGCACTTCTTGAATTTATTAAGAACCCAATCCTGGAAATCCGGCCTGTCGAAATCAAGGGAGAAACTATGCGACCCACAGATAAAGGACCGAGATAAAAGATGCTTAACCAAACTCAATCAGGCAATCGCCTCCGATTTGTTACTTCGACTGATAGGAGTGGCCTTAAGAAGTTTAGTGGCCCCCTATCGGGCGCCATGTGGTCGAAGGTCAGCCAATTGGGATCGGCCTATCCAGACAATTTCGATTACACGATCTACGATCGACTCCACGATCGCTACGGAGCCGAAACACCACGTGGTGGATTGGTTTTTCGCTCTCCATTGAAATTGGTAAACTACCACGCGACTTGCACAAAGTGCCACTATGCTTTCGAGATTGATACATACGGTCGCGGATGCATGCATGACTGTGCCTACTGCTACGCCAAAGACACTTTGACAAAGTATGGATATTGGAATCGTCCTCATCCTTTTCCAGTAGATCTCGCCGAAGTTCGAAAACTCTTCTATACGATTTTTGAAACTAACCGAAAGCATCGCTGGAGATCTATTTTCGAAAAGCGAATCCCGCTTCGAATCGGCTCAATGTCCGATTCGTTTATGTGGATGGACAAACGATATGGCGTGTCTCTTGAACTGCTCAAGATCCTAAACTTTTATAAGTATCCGTATGTAGTATTCACACGCTCAGATTTGATCGCAGAAAAAGAATATATCACGGCTATTGATCCAGCACTGGGGGCAGTACAGTTTTCGATTTCTGGAAGCGACGAACGACTAACCAAACTCTTAGAGCCAGGTGCACCATCAGTAGCACGTCGTCTGAAGGCCCTAAAGACACTAGCAGAGGTGGGCATCTGGACCACTGTGCGTATTAATCCACTCTTTCCAACATATCCCGATGGATATTTTACTGATCACAATACTGTCGAAAATCGATTTAATGGGAATATTCCACGTTTTCCATTTTTAGATATCGATCACTGCGGAGACTTCTTTGACCAGCTAGCAGCAGCTCATGTTCCAAGTGTACTAGTTGGATTCGTTCGTCTTACTTCATATAGTGTTAATCAGGTCACAGAGGCTACTGGGACCGATTTCAAAGAATTCTTCCGTCCTGAAGTCACAAAAACAGGCAAAGGTGGGAATCGAGATAAAAATTACTCCGATTCGGAAATCGCCTTTTACTATAAGAAATTTCAATCAGAATGTGCTCGAAGAAACATGCGCTTCAGTACCTGTTACATAGGAAACGGGATCAAAGATTATTATCAATATCAGGAACTTTGGAGTAATAAATCCGACTGCTGTGATGTTGTAGGAAATGTTTCGGAATTTAGAGAAACCTCTCAAAGCATACCTTGGTCCGACCGCATTCGACATGCTCCTCAAGCTTTTCAAACAAAACGCGGCTATGAATTTGAGCAGGCGTATTCAGGGCTGAATGGAGAGCTTTTTGACAAAGGCAAAATAGTCAGTACCTATTATGAAAATAAAGATCAAATTTTCGCACGATCACTGAGTGAGGAAGAAAAACCGACGGAGAATCTGGATGGCTGAAACTAAGATCTGCATTCCTGGATTAAATGTTCAATGGCCGTGGTCGCAATTAATCCTCGAAGGCAAGAAGACTATTGAAACAAGATCTTACCCTTTGCCTTCATCGTATAGGGGAATGCCAATTGCGGTGATAGAAACTCCCGGACAAGATCCCTCTTCTCCAGTTCGTACGGCTCAAATTATTGGCATTGTAATTTTTTCCGACTCTTTTCAGTACACAACCCACCGCGCCTGGTTACGAGATCAGCAGCATCATCTTGTTCCGGAAGGGCATAAACTATTTGGATATAAAAAATCCAAGACTAAGTGGGGATGGAGAATCAAATCTATTCAAACATTTTCTGAGCCGCAGCGAGCACCAAAGCATCGAGGAATCGTGTTCACGAAAACCTGTCATCTGAAGGTGCCAATAATCTCGGCACTTTCAAGCGGCTAGCTTTCTCCCTTTAACCATTCTAAAGGCAGTTTCGGTAAGTTTTTTAGTCAAATTATACGCTGTTGCAACCAGTGTCTCCGCCTCATTTCGGGCTGAAAGATACGGTCGTGATTTAGGATCAGAAGTGGAAAGAATCGAATGGAGCTCTTCCGCATGCGAAATCACCTCGGGACTCGGTGCTAAGTAGGGTAGGTCTTCCAGTTGATCAATGTCCGTCTGGGCCATAACTCGCCCAAGCTCCATAGTCACGAGATGATAAAATCGATTCATTACCGCCGAATTTAATACTAAGCAAAGCCACTCAAGAGACACATCTGGTGATTTGGGTGATATGCTATGAACGTTATTGACATGATATAGCCGCTTCCGATCGACCGAAGCAATTAGAGAGTCTCCGGTTTGGCGAACTACCAGCTTTGGGTTTTCCATGATCTCTGGATCATAGCCAGATCGAAGTGCCCTTTCGTCGATTCGTATCCAACCACCCTTGTATTCAATCTTGTAAGGAACAATTTCAGAACCGGAGTGCAGCCCCTTTTGGTAGAAAGAATTTACTTTCCTTCCCGAAATAATGTCCTCTTTTTTAAATCCTGGTGCCGCAATCACTCCTGAATAGCCGATTGCAACGTCACCCAGTTTTTTTGTTGTAGCGCTTCGCATTGACTCCACTAGTTCTTGGGAAGCGGGGTCGAAGTAAAGTTCAAATCGATTTCTCAAAAGACGATTAAAAACACTTTGTTGGTATTTGTTCTTGATAAATTTCCTGGTTTTAATGTTAGCAGCCGTATCGGCCAACTTTACAGTCACGCTGTTGTTGTCTCGACTGAGCTTGTTCGATTCGCGCTGCAAGATCAAGAGAGTAGGGCAACCTACCTCAGCGTCCTCCCAGAAATTCTCGCGGCAAAATACAATCTCCTTAACTTTGGTATTCTCCAAGATGAACTTTCTAACATTTGAAAAATATTTTCCGATTAAAAAAGAATCTGGAAGTATGAAAGCAAGAATTCCACCTTCACATAAAAGCTCGATAGATCGTTCAATGAACAAGGGATAATAACTAATCTTGTACTCCGCTGACTTTTGCCACCGGCCGCGAAGGTATTCTTCGTAGGTCTCCTTGAGAGCCTTGTTCGATCGAAGTCCGAAACATCGGTATGGTGGGTTGCCCACTACTGCATCGTATTTGATGGAGATAAAATCCTTTATCTCTCTTATATTCTTTGCCGCCTCTGCGGCTAAATTCCCATCGAATAAGGACATATCTGGTAATTTCTTGTCGATCAGACTATCAGCAGCGAGGATGTTTAAGTGTCGCGGTTTTTTCTTTGCCCCAAGTGTTCCGAGAAGCAAGTTCATAGTCGTCAATTGAGTCGCAAACGGATTGATGTCTATGCCGTAAAGATTTTCTTCAACCGCAGCACTAGAGTTGTTGTTTCGAAGTGGAGATAGTGCTTTCAAGCAGTGTGTCAAAAATGCGCCGGAACCGCATGAGGGGTCCAGTATTTTTGAATCCGCCTTCAAATTAATATGCTCGACCAAATATTCGACAATAAACTGTGGGGTGTAGAATTGCCCCAAGCGTTTCCTTTCTTCTACTGGAATGTGGTGTTCATATGCCTGACCGATTAAATCATTGTCGAGCTGGCCAAAGTCCACATTAGCGAACCGAGCAAGTACTTTGAAAATTGTTGTCTCATTCCATTCCACGTCGTCGAATGTGATCGAGTTGAAGAGAGGCGAATTGTAGAAAGTCTCGTACTCCTTTGCCCCCATCTGAAACAGCTTACTCAGTTGCTTAGACGGTTTTTCAACCATTTCTCGCCAAGACTTAAGGTTGTTTTCAGAAATCTGCGGTGATTGGTCACCGCGATCTTCGCAAATTCTATAGAACAACACGCGATTGATTAGACTATAAGCGCCCTCTTTACACAGTTTTTCGACAAGTCCCTTGTCTTTGATATCTAACTTCACAGTAGCCGCCCAGTTGTCGATTTTTTCTTTAAACCGCGCATCGGACTTGTAGCGGGCTGTAAATTGAGGGAAGAGCACATTGAAAAGATCCTCAGTGCTCTTTACAAGCACTCGCGTAAGATCTGGTTCTGTGGCGTGGGGACGTAGTCGCTGCTTACATTTCTTCAACTGAACAAAGTCTGGAAGAGCGTTTCGCTGAAATGCTTTTTTCAGTTCGGCAGGGGGATTTCGAGGATCTTCGATCAAATACTTTCCAAGGACACGGTCGCTCGCTGAAACCACACCTTTTGCAAAGGTCGCGTATATACGAAATTCGGCGCCATTAGTAAGGCAAACGAACTCAAGCTGTTTTTCTTGGCCATATTCAATCGCCTGATCTATGTGGTGATCGAGGTTTTCGGACTTGTCCTTCACTTCGATCAATGTGACGAGTGCGTCATTTATGATGATCGCAATGTCAGCGCGTTTATTTCTGACGTTATGCTCAAAGTCGAATTCATCCAGGTCGGAATAGCCTAAGCCGTCTTGCAAGAGCGGAAGTACGAGCTTGATCTTAGTGTTTTCTTCCTGTTTTCTGTTCGCCCCAGGCATTAGACAGACCCCTCCGTTGCATCGGTGTATGTATAAAGTTCATCGGTAGGAACTTGCCGGGACTAGATAGAATAGTTAATTGGCAAAGGATTTTGGTTGAGGCATATGCGGAGAGCACGGACTAAAATGGAGTTTTTTGCCCAACAAAGTGCGTGGTCAGCACACTTCTAGCCGCAATGTTAGGATTTCGAACAAAGTATCCGATGCGCTACATAAAAGTTTCTAATTTGGGTCAAGAGAAGGATTTTTAATGCCAATACCTGACTACCAAACGATCATGCTTCCACTGTTGAAATTGGTCGCAATTAAAAAAGCTATCAGCATCAGAGAGGCTACGGATTTTATCGCGAATGAATTCAAACTGTCAGATGCGGAGCGATCAGCCGTACTTCCAAGCGGCAAACAAGAAATCATCGTCAATCGTGTAGCTTGGGCGCGAACTTACATGAAAAAAGCGGGCCTCCTTAGTTCGCCTCAACGAGGAATGATCCAAATTACCGAGAGAGGCCGACAAGTAATCGCCGAGAATCCAAAGGAAATTAATGTGGCTTTCCTTTCAAGATTTCCTGAATTCATCGAATTCCGATCAATAGAAAATGAAAAAGAAACAAACGGCAGCGCTAAATCAGAGGTTTCAAGTTCCTCTGCTACTCCTGAAGAATTATTGGAACAATCATTTCTCGAGCTGAAAAACAGTTTATTGGGAGAGATTCTCGATAGAGTTAAATCTTGTTCACCCGAATTTTTTGAGCACCTCGTTGTCGATACTCTTGTACGCATGGGCTATGGAGGCTCGAGAAAAGAAGCGGGAAAAGCAATAGGCCAGAGTGGTGATGAAGGTATCGATGGAATAATCAACGAAGACAGGCTCGGTCTTGATGTCATCTACATTCAGGCGAAGCGTTGGAAAGGCATCGTTGGCAGACCTGAAATTCAAAAGTTTGCGGGCGCTCTTCAGGGAAAAAGGGCAAAAAAGGGTATATTCATCACGACTTCAGATTTCACCTCTGAGGCGAAAGAATTCGCTAAGAATATTGATGCTAAAATAATTTTAATTTCGGGCGGACAACTGGTTGAGCTGATGTGGGAATACGACATTGGTGTCGCTGGAGCCGCATCTTATCAAGTGAAAAAATTGGATGTGGATTTTTTCTCCGAATAAAATGACTAAATTCTACAACCCCCAACGAACGCGAAACATCTACGATCCAGCATCAAAGGAACCCTTCAAACTAAGTCGAAGCAAACTCGATCTCTTTCTGAATTGCCCGAGATGCTTCTACAACGATCGTCGCCTCGGCATTGGGTTGCCGCCAGGGTACCCGTTCGCTTTGAACTCAGCAGTCGATGCCTTGCTCAAAAAAGAGTTCGATCATTATCGGCAGTTACAGAAGCCCCATCCCATCATGTTGCAGCATCAAATCGACGCAGTTCCGTTCGCGCATGAACTCATCGAGGATTGGCGGAACTCCCTTCATAAAGGGATACAGTATCACGATAGGAAAACGAATTTGATCATCACTGGCGGCGTGGATGATGTTTGGAAAAATGCCAAAGGCGAACTCATCATCGTTGACTATAAAGCCACATCAAAAAACGACGCCATTACGATCGATGCGGATTGGCAGATCGGTTACAAGAGGCAAATGTCTTTGTACGCCTGGCTCTTCAAACAAAACGGATTTTCGGTGCACCACACAGGCTACTTCGTTTACTGTAACGGGTTGATGGATAGGCCGAAATTCGATCAGCGTTTGGAATTTCACATCTCCGTATTGCCGTATCAAATTGACGACTCATGGGTCGAAGACGCGATCAAACGCGCGCACGAGTGTTTGAATCAA
>JBFMCE010000025.1:0-41970 GCA_040754655.1 Bdellovibrionota bacterium
CCTAAAGTTGAAATCTCTTGCACAAACCAAGTCTACCATTGGCTAGCCCGTCTCACCAATGCCTAAGTCAAAACACACCGTGTCATGAAAAAGAGGCCTAAAACTCTTGATTTTCTCATTTTTCCGGCTCGGATGCACCCTGTTGGTGAGTAAAGTTACGATGAGTTCTTTTGATGGATCAATCCAAACGCTCGTGCCGGTGAATCCGAGATGACCACGGGTTGCAGGGCTAAAGTATTTTCCGGCGGATGAGTCTACGGGACTCACTGAGTCCCAACCCAAAAATCGCGTTGAGCCTTTGATGTGCTGGTGCGTCCAGTATTTCACGGCGATTTCTTGGCTGAGAAAGCTTGGTCTGCCTAGAAAGGCATCAAGCCAGTATTTTGAAAGTTCGAGTACATCGCGGACGCCGCCAAAAAGCCCGGCATGTCCTGCTACCCCTCCGAGCACGTAACAGTTGTCGTCGTGAACTTCTCCTCGCAAGATGCGACCCCTCCAAGGGCAATCTTCCGTCGGAACCACATCGGGCGAAATTGGAAGAAACTGCAAACTCTCAAGTCCAAGTGGTCTCGCGACCCATTCTTGGAATAAAGTGTCGAGCGGTGCTTGAAAGGTTTTTTCCAAGATCCATCCCAAGAGTATCGGCCCTAAGTCTGAGTAGGTGGATTTTTTTTCAAAGTCCGCGGGCATCCAACTTTCGAGAATCCTCTCTTCATAGATCTGCCTTGCTTTGGCTGGAGTTTCTTTTGGATCAAAATCACCTAGGCCATCGGTTCGGTGAAAAGACCCATGGAGGTCGATCCAGCTTGGAAATCCGCTCGAATGGTCAAGCAGGTGCGAGAGTTTGACCCGAGAATCCTTAAAGTTGGGAAAATATTCTTGGAGAGGTGAGTCGATCGAGATCTTTTTGTTTTGCTCTGCCAGCGCATACAACGTCGCCGTGCAAAGCACCTTGGTCAAAGAGGCCAGATCAAAAAGCGACTCTGGACCGCACCCGCCAGAGAGAAATTGGGTCTTTTGCCGAAAGTGTACGGCTGCTGAATACGCTGAAAACACATCGTCTCGGGCTTTTTCTAAAAGTTGTTTTGTTCTTTCGAGCTGCATTAGCGGGCACCAGATTCAAGAAAAACGAGTTCGGGTCGGGCTTGATCAGCGACGAGCTCAACCTCGCATCCAATGGGAAAGGTGAGCTGAGGTTTTCCGTGTCCAGCTGGGAAGTCGTATAAGATTGGAATCTGGCGCTTCTCAAGCAAAGGCTCAAGTGCCATTTCTATGGCTTCAATCGCTTTTGTCTGAGAACTGTCTTTGGCGAGTTCAGGCGGTTCACAGTGAGCCATCTGTCCGAAAACGATGCCACGCACTTGATCTAATTTTCCTGAATGCAAGAGGTGGGTCGTCATACGGTCAAGCCGAAAGGGTCGCTCGTCGACGTCTTCGATGAAGAGAATCTTATCGCGAGTATCGATTTCATAGGACGTGCCCAAAGAACTCACGAGCAGACTCAAACACCCGCCGACAAGCCGTCCTTTTGCGCGGCCTTCACTCATCACGCGTGTTTGCTCGTCTGAAATCGCGCCCAAAGGCTCATCAGTAAACATCGCCGTTTGAAAACTCATCTCTTCTAGAGAAACTGGATCGCGAAAGGGCCTGCTTGCAACCACCGGACCATGATAGGTGACCCAACCCAAGTCTTGATAGAGCCCATTCAATAAAATAGTGAGGTCGCTATAGCCCAAGACTTTTTTGGGTTTCAAACGTTTGTGTTTTTTTAGCTTCTCGATGAGTTTTGGGTAAATCCGGGCACATCCATAACCGCCTCTTATTGCAAAGACCGCATCGACTTCGGGATTTGTGAGCCAAAACAAAAGCTCCTCAAGCCGTCTTTCGTCAGTTCCAGCAAAGTATGAAAATCGCTGATTCACGTTTTCTAAAGCTGTCGTGCGCACGCCATATTTACTTTCGAGGTAGGATGAGCCCTGTGCAAGCGCTTCGGGGTCAAACCCAAAAGCAGGCGCTACAAGGGCGACCATGCTGCCTGGTTTAAGTTTTTCAGGCCACTTCACTTGAAGTTTGCGCGAAGAGGGTGCCATTGCCTACGAGTATGACATTGCGTCGGGTAATCTCTCAATGGCTTTCAACAAACGTTCAATGGATTTCTGATCTTCTGCGTCAAAGTTTGCGGCTTTGTGGCTATCGAGATCAAATACGCCAACTAAGGTGCGCCCACTTTCCAGTTTTCGATAGACAGGCACCACAAGCTCGGATCTTGCGAGCGGATCACAGGCCACATGACCTTCAAACTGATGTACGTCTTCAACGAGAACGGAGTTTTCGCTTTCAAGTGCTCTTCCGCAGACTCCTTGGCCAGGCTTGAGATGCAGACACGCGAGTTTTCCTTGATAAGGGCCGACCCAGAGGTGCCGGTCGACGTTACGGTAGAATCCCACCCAGCTTAAGGTTTCAAAACTGTCTTTTAGCAATGCGATCAGGGAGACCAACGCAGTTTCCCAGGGGATCTCTTTGTCGTGAAGAATGCCTTCGAAGGAACGCTCAATTTCTTTGTAAAGAGCCGTTTTACTTTTTGGCTGCAATTCGCTCATGGCTTATACATACTTTCAGTTATGAAAAGGCTTCAAGGGTTTTCTCTATTATTTCTGGCGTTGTTTCTTTTTCAAGGCTCGCTGCGAGCCTTTTCCGAAGTTTCGGTGATATCGCGGTCTGAAGCGCCTCAAGCAAGCCCTCAGCTCGAAAATAGTCCCGCGGGAAACAATGACCAGGGAATGATCGACCGCCTTGTTGAGAACAAAGAAAAGGCTTCAGATCACTATAAGGCCTTGAACCAAATAAACCCGATGTCAGAGGTACCATTCGGAAACCAAGCGTCAGACAACTTGCCCGAGAAGTTGAAGTGGCTCAAACCCGTTCTTGAAAATAAAACCGTCATTGAGCGGGCTAAGAAAATCGTTTCAGTCGTATACGATCCCGAGGTGCAAAAAAGCGGTCGTGCCATCGCGGACAATCCCAATCTCAAATGGCTCTATGTCGGGCTCGGCGTTGTTTTTGTCTCTTATTTTTTATTGAAGAGGCGAGTGCTTGCGGCGACGGATCGGATGATGGTAAGAGCGCTTTTGCGTCTTACGATGTTCGTCGTTTTTCTGCTTTCCTTGTTCACCGTTTCATACGGAATTTTGGGGCAACCCCTAATAGGCATGCTCATGGCTCTCAAAACCATTTTGGTCTGACGCTGATTCTTTCTTCTTAAGAAACCCGATCTTTGGTTTGATGAGCTGGTTCGTATAGTCAAAGTATTCAAGGGTGGCCGCATAAAGCCGGTCGAGGAATTCGAGGTTTTCAAGTTCGGGAGCACTCTTGATTTTTTTATAGGCGAGGATGAAATCCCTGCGATACTGCTTTCGGAAAACTAGTGAATCGCGTGTAGGAGATACGGCTCGCCTTCGGATTGAAATCAACAAGTCGTGGTAATGCGCGGAAATCTCAGAGGCGGTGACGACCACTTCGTCTTTGAAGTCGATGAGCTCTGCCTTGCGTTCTTCGCTCAAGTCCGAACGCGTGTTGAGTTGTTCATCAAACTTCAGTCCTACGCGGTTAGCGAGTTGGACCTCGCGATCAAATTTCTGGCCCGTGATCGGATGAGCCGTTCCTAAATGCAAGGCGTGGCGAAGTTCATGCACCAGCGTGTTCAGCGAAGCGATCTTTGAGTCAAGATAAACGGCATTGGTTTCGCTGTCGAAGTAGCCTTCGAGTTCCTCGCCATCGCGTATGGGGACCCCAGCCATGCGGGCTAGGTTGGTTTTCCATTTTACCGTCACGCCCAAGGTTTCTGCTGTTTTCAATAAAGTTTTATAACGCGGGTGTTTCCTAGTTGCGGTCTTGCCGGGCTCTACAGGGGATACACTGCGTGGTTTTACTTCGATGCAGATGAAGTGCCCTGGGGCTGTGCAATGCCTCTTTCGAGTTTGAGCCGGACTAGAAAAGCCCGGGTCGGGAAGGAGAACGGCCAGGACGAACAGAACAAGAAAGTATTTTTGCATTTGTCGCCCCCGCATTGAGAGAAGCGTTACGCACCTGGGTTCGGAATGTCAAGGTGGGTCGCTTGATCCCGCTGGAACATGCTTTGCAAAAGCAGCAGAAAGAAAAACTTTCAAATGAGGAGCAAAACATTATGGCATTCACATCACCGACTAAGATCAATGAAAACGTTCGTGAAGGCGACCTTACGCGCAAGATCGAGGAACAGACGGGTAAAGTGCCTAGTCTTGGTTACCTGAGTCTTGCTCTAGGGGCGATGGCCGTTTCAGCGACATTGGAATTCGTGCTGCGCAAGAAAGAGATCGCGAATTTCGTTGGCCTTTGGGTGCCCAGCATCCTGATCATGGGCCTTTATAATAAAATTGTGAAGCTTGAGCATGAGCAAAGCAGCAGCGGTACCGTCGGAATTTCAACCGAAGGGCGTTTGACAAGTTATCCCTCGTAAGACCGATTCAATACAAGCTCATAAGCGAAAAGCAGCGGCCACAAACTCTTAGGTTAGAGGCCGCTGCTTTTTTATTGCCCTTAAGATTTGACGTGTTTCTTGACGAAGGCGTTCACGGCGTCAGCCACTTCGTGAAAATAATCTTTTTCGCGAAACTGGCATTCTTGAACCGAGTTCGAGCTGGCCATGTCTTGCAAGAATTTTTGAAGCCGATACAAGGGGCCGGCAACTCTGTGCGAAAGATAAATCCCGTAGGCAACGAGGAAGGTGAACGCGAAGATCGCCGTAACCAGGAAGATCATATTCATGGTGCCGCGTTGTTCGGCTAAGAATTGAAAGAAAACATGATCAGGGGGCAGGCCCAGGTCTTTTCCCTTCTTCACGAATTCCCAGAAGAAGTAAATGTTGGCCGCGTAGAAAATCGCGATCATCAGCAGAGCCATGGCTACCATGTAGCCAATGAAGCTCAGTTGAAACCTGGGGTTGATAAGTAAAACCTTTCGATTCTCTGAAGAAGGGTTCGCCATTTGACTCCTATGTTAAACAGACTTTATTAAGATGCAACAAAAGGAAACAATCTCTTTGCAAGTTTGAATGAAATATCGGCCTCAGTGTTGACCTTGGATGCGCCGCGTGTTAGCCGCAGTGTTTGAAGGGGGATGCGATGGGGGCATTGCGCCGATTTGGTTCAAGGTTCGTTCAGATTCTCATTCTCATTTTTTCATGGGCGGTGTTTTCAGGATGCCCCAGCGAGGCCCCATCACAAGCCTTTCCTAAAAAGACCATGCTTTGGGAGCTTGCGAATCCTAGATATGACGGCGATGTGAAAGCGCTTCTCGAGAATGCAAAAAATCACGAGGTGCTAGTCGCAGTGCTCGATAGCGGAATCGACTATAATAATAAGCGCTTCAAGCGTCACCTTCATGCCTTTTCGACAAATCCCAACTCGGGCAGGTTTTACGGCCTCGGACTTGATCTGTTGGGGAAGGACTATTTTCCCTCTTATCAAATTTTAGATCCGTCGACGGGTGCGGACGCTAGCGCGAATTTTGATGGGACCGCCGAGCATGGAACCCACGTCGCGGGTCTTGCTCTTCCCAATGACCCTCGCGTGGGTGTGGTGCCAGTGCGGGTCATTCCCGTTGCAAGCCGAATCAACGATACTTTTGTTTTTGGCGATCAAGGTGAAGGTGAAGCCGAGATGACTCGTCGTTTTCTTAAGCTCGTTATTCGAGGACTTGATTTTGCCGTGCGCCAGGGCGCTTCTATCGTGAATATCAGCTTGGGCGCTTCGGTCGAAGAGTTTCCAGAAGAGTCTCGGCGCGAGTTCTTGAGGCTTATCGAAGCGACAGCATTGCCCAAACTTAAGGGTCCTTGGAAAAATACGCTGATGGTGATCGCGGCGGGCAATGAACGTTCAAACATGAAGAAAGTGACGTTGTCGATTCCCGCGACCATCAACCACCCGGATCTTTTGTCAGTGGGGGCGCTGAAGAACAAACGCATGGTTGCGGAGTATTCTAATTTCGGACGGTTCGTTGACGTCTATACGAGAGGAAGCGATGTCAGAAGCGCTCTGCCTGAGAATGAACGCGGCTTGATGAGCGGCACTTCAATGGCGACCCCGCTCGTTGCCAATCTCGCCGCCCAGCTCAAGTTGATCGAGCCTGGGCTGAACCCTAGGCAATTGCGCGCGCTGATTCTCAATACGGCTGATATCGAGATGCTGCCGCTGGAACCTGAAAGTGTCGCGGAAAACGAGAAGCCAAGGTCAAAATACAAGGGCGGGCCTCGCGCTCTCAAGGCCTATGTCGTAAACTTTGCCAAGGCGAGAAAGGCTGCCAAGGCCTTGGCGGCAATGACAGAAAAAGATCGCAAGCGACTCTTAAAGCCTCCGTTTGAACACGGCTATGCGCCGGCGGTGCTGCGAAGGCGAAAGTAGAATCCCGCATAAGTTGGTTCCCGCTGTAGGCGGCTGCAAAACGGCGCTGAAGCGGCGTGGGGACCAAGAAAAATCTGCCTGTCGAGGATTTGCTACTGATGTAGGGGATTCTAGACATGCAGAGTGCTACGCTTTCGTACTCGTTCCTTCCCGGATTTCCACTGAAATGAACGTTTGAGCGGTTCGTAATAAAATATTTCTTTCTCGTTATAAGGCTGTTTTCGATGCTTTTTCGAGGAAGTGAGCATTTTTTTTCTTTCGGGCGCGTCTCCTGGAACGTCATTTGAAATGCAACAGGGTCATGCGAAAAATTTTCCTCATTTTTGGTTTGTTGTGGTCGGTTTCCACTCAAGCAATCACCCTGCCCGCGGCTGATCCTGCGTTTCCCTTGCAGTTTCGGACCAGTGCTTCTGCCAAGGGATACCACGGGTTTGATTATCAATTCACGACGGCGCTTTCTGATTTGGATCTGTTCTCGTCTGGGTTCCGGGTTTTCTATACGATCTTAGGCCGTCAGGCAGAGTTTGATCCCACCGATTACGTTGAGTTGCGAGTAGGGATGAACTCAAGCGCGCGTACGGCGAGTTCTCCTGAGTCTTATCTTTTATCTCTCGCTTCGGGTTTGAATACGATACGTCTGGTGAGAGTAAATCATCTTCCGGCCGGAACCTCCATCGGACTTAGAGTCTGCATGCCCCTGGCTGGCTCAAATGGCTTGCGTTGTTCAGCGCAACTTGTAGGACAAACTTTAGGTGCGGCGCCCATTTCCGTAGAGACGCAAGGCCAACCTCTTCCGGCTGCGATCGGTTCATTGGCGACGTCTTCGCCCATTGTGATACCGACGGAACATCAATTGACCTATGCTCCCGGCGCTACAAGGCTTTCCCTTGTGGACTATCCTCTGGCGAACTACAGAGCTTATGAGTGCCCCCCGTCGTCTCAGCGATGTGTGGCACTGAGCTCGGCGACGACTCCAATTGCTCGCATTCAAGGCAATCCTGAAAACGGGCTAAGCTACCGGGTCATTATGACATCTCTCAATCCGGGCTCGACTCATTCGTTCGTGGTTTGCGCTCACCCTGCTTCTAGTGGGCTGGCTGTAAGGTGTAGCAATCGCATGGCGGGTGCTACGACGGGGCCTGCTCTCACGCTTCCTCGTCAGGTTGTTTCTTCTTATCTTCAATCTACGCTTGCATCGACGAGCGCGATCACAGCCCCTCAGGTGGGTGCCGGCGGGATCACGAACTTGGCGGCAAGTGAATTTGCGAGCTTTGAAGGACGCGCTGGCGCCTATCTTCGTGGCAACGCCTATGTGCGTTTTCCGCTGAATGGCTCGTGGGATTTGAATCGCGGCGAGGTTGAGTTTTACTTCAGGCCCAACTATGCGCCACAAGACGACGATATCCCTCACCAGCTGCTGGTGATCGGAGACATTTATCAGGCCCCGCGCATCGTCTTGAGTGAGTCTGATACCTTGTCTTTGCAAGTCATGACGCCCAACTGGAGTTCGCACGTTGTAGCTTCAGACTGGCGTCAACCTTTGTGGAGAGCTTCAGAGTGGGTGCACATTCGCGCATCGTGGGACAGCTCTCACGCAACCGACAGTTTGCGATTGTTCGTGAACGGAGCGCGCGTAGCTCCAAACCGCGTGGTGCCTGGTGGCTGGGCTGTTCAGACAGCGGCAACATCGATTCAGCGTTCGGCTGTATTCGTAGGGTCTGCAAATGTTGATGGCATGGCCTCGGCAAATGCAGTGATCGCTGGGCTTACGATACGACCGACCGTGGGTGGAGGAGGGGGGGCTCCCGCTCCGACACCTGCGCCGACTCCGGTTCCAACGCCAGTTCCAACGCCGACTCCGACACCGACTCCAACTCCGGTCCCAACGCCAGTTCCAACGCCGACTCCGACACCGGTCCCAACTCCAACTCCAACTCCAACTCCAACTCCAACTCCGGCCCCAGTCCCTGGAGCTTTGGTCACCTCACTTGAGGTGCGCGAAACTGAAGGTGTCGCTCGAAATTCTGAAATTTTGCAATCCGGAGTACCTCTCCCACGTACCCTCAATATTACGAACGTCAACGAACTCGCCGTTCTCAATGCGCAAGGACAGGCTATTCCAGCGGAATTCCGGGTTTTGGCGCGATGGCATGCGGGTCGAAACGTGGTGAGCGCCCCGATCCAATGGGTTCTTGTGAGTTTTCCAGCGTCAGTGGGCGCAAATCAAAGCACTTCTTATCAATTGGTGCGCGGGGCAAGCTCTGCCCAGAAACCTGCGATTGCTCAACCGATCACATTGACGCAATCCGGAAATCGAATCACGGTAAACACCGGGGCTGCGAGTTTTGTGCTCGGAGGCTCGTCGGCTTCGCTCTTTGACGAAATCAGGGTGGCAAGCGGGGCTCAAATCGCGTCCGGCAGTTCAATGACCGGTGTTGTGAACAACACCTCCTTGACGCACCCTACGCTTCGCCAGGTTCGAATTGAACACTCAGGCGCTCTCTCGGCGACGGTGATCGTGGATGGCGAATACAGCTTATCGCCTATCGGTGGCGGAGCGATTTCGTCGCAAAGGCGCTATACGTTCAAAGCGGGTTCGCCTACTGCGATCGTTCGCCACGCCGTGAAGTGGGAAGGCGACCTCTGCGGGCTCGGAACCTTGAATTGCAATGGTTCGATGAACGCTGTCTTGGCGAATCGTTTCAGCGACAGTTTGACTCCGACGCTTGCGGGTTCGCGAAGGGTGACAGCAGTTGGCGCGGCAGATTCGGCCTCGCTTGAAGCCGCGATCTCAGTGAATCAAACTGCAAGTGTGCAGCAGGCTCTAAGAGCCCAGAGAACAGATGCTTATCGGTTCTCGGTCAACGTGCCTGGGGCGGCCTCGCAAAACGGCGCTTTGGCCGATGGCGGGATGCTCGCTTTGAATGGCTCTCTCAGCGATGGCGCTCAAGGCACGCTTGCCGTCGCGCTTTATCACATGCACCGCTATGAACCTCAGGCGCTTCGCGTGGCGGCGAATGGATCTTTATCAATAGATTTTGTTGATAATACGGCTTGGATCGGTTCTCGCCAGGGGCTTTTTGCCACGATGGCCGTGAGCGCGTTGAGCGGAAGCGCCACGAGAAGCGCGCTTAATGAGCGCGTTTGGGCTCCCCTCAATTATCCGCTAAGGGCTTGGGCCCCGGCCAGGTGGTTCAATGATTCGCAAGCGGTCGATGAGTTTCCGGTCGGAGCGCTTGCTTCAGAACTCGCCGCGTATGACACGCTCATTCCGCGAAGTTTGAATGAAACGATCCAAAAAAGGGAGCAGAGAGGGATCAACGGGATCATGACCTATGGGTTGTTCCCCCGAACTTGGGGAACAGCGATGTTTGGCGATGAAATCGCTCAAAATGATCCGACTCCTGGTCAACCTTGGGATGATGCGTATTGGGGTACGACCTGGACCGACTATCACAATACCTCCCTGACTGCCGCGATCTGGGCCATGCGATCGGGGCAAGTGCGGTATCTTGAGGAAATCACCGTGCCCGCCGCTCTTCGCATGCTGTACACGCAGGTCCAGCAGTGCGCGCCGGGCAATTCTTATTTCTTTTGCGCGCAAGCCCCCACGGGTTATGGCGGCTATCGCGCTGACAACAACGGGTCTCACGGTTATTTTGAAAACCTCTTCTTTTATTACTGGATGACGGGCGACTCGACCGTGACTGAGACTTTGAGTAGAGGAGCCTCCTCGATGCGAAGCTACCTCTGCCGATTCAGGCCTGGTGCTTCGTGTGGTCCTACGGTACTGCCGGCTGATGACTGGGCGGGCCTTTCTGGCAGAGTGGGTTCGCAATGGAATGCCGTCTTTCGTTTCGTGGGTCTTGCGAGCAGTGACGCAAGTTTTCTCGACGACTATGCGGCAAATGTCGCGCGCGTGGTGACTCAAAACTACGTTGAGGTTGTAAGCGGCGGACGGCGCTATGGGTTGTACGGAAGCATCGATCCCAATTCAGGCCTCGTGACCCAGCGCTCCTGGGCGACGTCTGGCACTCTTTCAACCGAACAGATCTGGATGGCCTCGCTTTACGACTTCAATCAAATTTATAGATACATGATCGATAGCAATGACGCCCCTCTGGGAAGCCCGGCTCTTCCGCCGAGCAGGGTCTTGACTTCGTGGACCCGCACGCTGGTGGATCACGCTTCACGGATCGCAAGCCTTGATGGAGGACCTGCCCGAGGAACAGGCGGCGCGACTGGGATGTGGCCCAATACGATTCGTTTCACCTGGTCGGGCGAGCGTTTGAACGGCACTCTGGCAAGCATCACCGGCCCGGTGTCGTCCTCAAACCTTGATAGCGCGTTGTACGACACGGGCAAGGCTTGTCTTTCTGCGGTTGTCATGCGGTCTGCCGTTCTTGCGGATGATGCAAGTTTTGGCGCGATGGGGCGAGACTTGACCAGGTTCTCGCTGGCGTCGGCAAATGCCTCAGGCGAGCCCTTGAACAAGGCCTTAGGATTGTATCTAACGCGATTGCATTCAGCGATCGCAAGATACATGAGCGCGCCCTGAGAAGTCTTTGCGCCGTGAAGAAGCTCAATCAGGCTCATTGTCATAACAAGCAGGCGGCAAAAGAGATTGCCGTCTGCTTGTCTGAGCCTTTTCTAAAATATCCGGAATCGTTCAAAAAAAACTTCTGTTCGCCGCCAAACTGCTCTTAAACTAGATCTATTGTCTAAACGTATTGTTCTCTTAGCTTTCTTTTTCATCCTTCTGTTTGCTGCAAAGAAAATCTTGCACCGAAATGGGTTCGTGCCTCAAGCCGAAGGAAGGCCGTCGGGCCGCAAGCTTGCCCAATCAGAGTTCTCTTCTTACCTTGAGCCTCTTTTAAAGCCTGAGCTCGTTTGGAAGACGCGTGGTTCGTTAAAGGGCGGCATTCTTGGAAAACCGATGCGCTTGATCGCCTCGCGCAAGCGCTACCGTGAAAGGCTCGATGAAATCGTGCGCAGCTACGCGCCGCGAATTTGGTGGCACTCAGCTGATCCCTTTGGCCCGATGGATCCGCTGAAGTTCGTGCAAAAAAGCTCTCTCTGGAAACGGGGTGCACCCGCCAAACAGCTCACGGCTCAGGGTGAACTGAAGCCCGAAGCGTTAAAAGGAGCGCACTCGGATTCGTTCTTGCGTTTTGAAGACCCGACCTATGGAACGGGCCAGATGCGCAACTGGGCCGTCGAAGCACTCGATAAGGAAGACTATTCAGGCTCATTTGAACCCGGCACCGTTCCTATTTTCTGGAAAGTGAGCGCGAGCCCAGTGATTCGAAATCATCCGGTGAGGCAGGCCTTTGTTTTTATCGAGTACTGGTATCACGTCGCTTACTCGCATGCGACGCGCTTTGGCGTGGGCAATCACCAAGGAGATTGGGAGGGGATGAGCGTTCTCGTTGAGCTTAGGCTTAGCGAGAGGAAAGAAATCCAGCACCAAGCCATCGCCGCTTTCTTGGCCTCGCACGAAGGCGGGCAGTGGCATTGCGCGCGTGAACTGGGATGGGTTGATCGGCATCCAGAGGTATATACGGCTCTAGGGACCCACGCGACCTATGCCAAGTCCGGCCATTTTAGAACCTCGGTCTTAGAGGATCAAACCAACCGTGGACGCCATTGGGATTCATGGCACTGGCTGGCCCCTCTTCATCTTGAGCCTTACTTTGGGTACCGCGGCCGTTGGGGCGAGGAACAAGTTGTGGGATTCATGTCAGGCCCTTTTGTCCCTGAAGATGAAACGAAAACAATTCCCAAACAAGTCCGCGGGCGTGAAGAGGCTCTGGTCGCGGAAATCGAAAAACGCTGCAGTCTTTGAGGCTTGAGCGCAGTCGCACAGCGTCGTGACACACCTGAAATCCAGGCATAGCTAAGATCCAGATGAAGCATATTGGACTCGTCCTTTTGGTGGCGTACGGAATACTTCTGGCCTCGCAGAGCGCGCTTAGGGGCGATTATCTGCTTCTAGTCGCGATCTACGCGGTCACGCGATATGGGGGCAGTCGTATGCTTCGGCTTCATAAATTCCTTCTGCCCTTCATTGCGACGGCGATCATCTACGACAGCCAACGCTTTTACGCGCGTTGGTTGAGCCCAACGATCCACGTGCAAGAGCCGTATCTTTTTGACCGGCGTTATTTCGGCATGCGCCTGGGAGATCAGCTTTTAACGCCAAGCGAATGGTTGCAGTTTCACACTCATCCGGTGCTTGATGTTCTTTCGGGGCTTACTTATCTGATTTACATCCCTCAATTCATCTTCGTGGCGGCGTATTTCTATTTTTGGCGCTCGAAAAAGAGCGCTTCTCAGAATGATCTTGTGATTCAACGGCGCGCTTATGCCATGCCGTGGTCATTTCTCTGGGTGAATGCGATGGGATACGCCACGTATCTCCTCTATCCGGCGGCACCGCCTTGGTATGTCTCAGAGCATGGGTTCTCGCAACCCACGGCTGCGGTGGCGTCGAATCCTGCGGGGTGCGTGCGTTTTGACCAGCTCTTTGGAACGGATGTGTTTGCGTCAATGTACGGCCGTGCCGCCAATGTCTTTGGGGCGATCCCATCCTTGCATGCCGCGTATCCGTTGCTCGCGCTCTTGTTCGCCTTCTATTTCAGAAGCCGCATCGCCGTGTTCTGCGCTATCTATTATGGGTTGATGTGTTTTTCAGCGGTATACCTAAACCACCATTACGTGCTCGATGTGTTATGGGGATCAGTTTATGCGGTTGTCGTTTTTGCGGGATGCGAGATTTGGGCGAATCACAAGACTTCGCAAGAGAACGCATTCGCTGCAGCAACTCAAAGGCTGAATAGTTTCCAACTACAGCGACCAGACCGAGACCGACTGCCATTGGATATGCAATGAAAAACTCTTGTTCGTTTTGAGCGGATTCAAACCACTGGATCGAAATCGGAGAGAGTAGCGCGCCTGCGGTGAGGTAAACCATGCGTTCAGCCCTGCGCATGAGAACGCTGCCGGGCTCGACGACGATGTTCTTGAACCTCGCCATGAGCGTCGCGTAGCTCACCATGTACGAACCCAACAGCGCAAAAAGCGCCAATAAAAGCAGGTGAGGGTGAGGGCGGTAGTACAAGCACAGGCCCGCCAAAAAAGAAAATTCAACATACCTGTCAAGGTGCGAGTCAAGAATATAACCTTGTTCTGAAGTGGTCTCGGTCATTCGCGCCACCATCCCATCGACAGCATCAAGCAGAGCTGAGAGGCAGATGAGAATCGCCGCGAACCCAAGATGTCCGTAGGCAGCGCTCAAGCCGGCGGCCGCGCCAAGTCCGAGAGAGGCCCAGGAAAGGGTGTCTGGCGAGATTTTCTTTCTCACGAAAAAACGCCCTAGCGGTTGCAAGGCCGCGTAGCCCGAGACCAAGAGTTTTTTTCCAAGAAGCTTGGTTGAGCCTTGGCGGTCAATGCGCTCGAATTGCGGCGCCTCGCCTCGGCGCACGCGAATGAAGTGCCTTGCGACGAGAACCAGAGAAAGAAAGATAAGAATGAGAGCCGCTATGAGTTCTAACACCATAAGCCTCAAGAGCCATGAGAGTGAAAAAATCTACGGGTGTCTAGCGCAGAAGTTGTGATGAGATTGTGATGTCGCTTTGAAGCTTATACACCAGGTCAAGCGCTTGCCTTAGGAGCGAACGAAGCTCGGACTGCGTGTAGGTTTTTTTGCGAAGCGTTCTGCATCTGCGAGGCGAATCTGAAAGCTTGGTTTCAAGGTCAGCCACGACTACTGCGGCCTCTCTCATGAGGAAGTGAAGCTGTTCTACGGTGTACATCTCTATTTCTTCAGAAAGAACAGCGGTATATTGGCTGCAATCTTTCGCCTCTGACTGTTTTTCACAAGCTTTTTGTTGCCTCGAAATCAGGGTGAGGACGAAAAATTCCTCATACGAAGAGCGCAAACCGCTCTGCTCATCTCCGAAAGAGTAATCGTTTGAGGCTCTTGGGCAGGCAGATTTTACCGGTTCTGTGGCATAGAGCGCGGTTGTGTGCGTCGCGATCAATAGAGAAACGAGAATTCTCAAGTGGCTGATTTTCATTGCAAACTACCCACCTTCTTAAAAGGGTGAACTTTCTGAAGAGCGATCGATAACACTGGCTTGGGTGTGTGTAAACTAATTTTGTCGGGAATTGTGGGGGTCCGGCAGTTTTATTTAGTTTAAGTGCTTGATTCCGATAAGTATTTTGATGACGACCCGACCTTTGAGCGCCATTTTTAAACGCGGTTTTCTAATAGCGTTTTTCACGCTGCTACTATTGAGCACGGCGCATGCGCAGCACAAGGTTTTTGAGGGTCTCGCGGAATTCCCAAATTATTTTCTTTCAAAAGAATTTCGTGCGCTCTCTCTAGACGAGATTGAGCGACTGCCCACCGCGGCTCGAACTCGTTACGAGAATGAGGTGAAGCAAGTCCGAGAGCAGCTCGCAAAGACACTGACCTCGATCTTCAATAGGGTGACGGTTCCTCTGGTTCCGATTGGGTCTAATAAACCAAAAATGTTGAGGTATTTCCCGTATCTTACCGGCGAGCTGCGAAAGATCGATCCGACGGTCAAGGTGATGCCAAGTGGCGGAGTGGTTCGCGCAGCTTTAAGTTATCTCTATAAAGAACTTTATGACCGCAATGAAAGAGGAATCGAGGTCAATCTCATCGAATTTCTAAAGCAGATTGAGAAAGATTCGAAAGATTTGCCTGGAATTGAGATTCGTGGCGTAGGAAGCGATTTTGACATCTTGGTTGAAACCGCTAGTGGCATGCTTGACAAGGTCAAGGGCAAAGCAACTAACATCACCAACAGTGCTGAAGAAGCCTATGAGTTTGTGAACGAACGTGGCGGACTTAAACGTTCTCTCTTCGTGATCGGTGATGTGAAAGAGTACGGCGCGCAAACCGATCTTTCGACCAGGCAAGGCGGCAGTACGCTTGATTTTCTTGCTTTTGACCTTGAAGGAGGAAACTTCGTTGAACCACAAAAATATCGCACTATCATCGATGACTTCATCAAGGGATTTTATTCCTATGAGGCGCCCCATGACATCGTTCTAGATGCACCAAAGCAGACGATTCGTGGCGGTCGGCCTCTGCTTGAATTGCCATTCTTGAGGATCAAAGACGACGCCGTTCTCAAAGGCGAGCTCGTCGATCTTCTGAAGAAGATCGAGTCGGGAGAAGAAATTAGTCACAAGGCCATCGAGCAATTCGACAAAATGGTGCGTAACGCCAGGTACTCAGGCGCGCGCAACCGAATGTACCGAGCGAAGCCTGGCTCAATAGATGAGTTGTTTTTCAAGGTGGCAATGGGACTGAGCAAAAAAGTAGGGCGTGTGTTGCTGCCAGAGTTTGTGGATCAGAATCCTATTCGTTTGAGGTCTTTTAAAAAGTCTGAGCTCAATGGTCTGCCTGCTTCGCTTCTCACTCCGGTAGACGAGTTTGTAAAAGAATTTACTAAAGACGGCAGCGGCACGGTTTATCACGGTACTCCTTCGACTGAAAACGGGATTGCGATCTTAAGGCAGGGCATTTTCATCAGCAAGACAGGGCAAGGCACTTCGGCTTATCACCGGGGCGCCTATTCAAGCCCTGATTTGAGTGTTGCTCAGTCTTATGGGCGCGGAGACGGAATCGTCTTTGAACTTAAAATCAAGAATGACAAGAGGGTCAATATTTTAGATTGGGAAAAGGCGAAGGATGACCTTTGGATGAAAGCCCTCATCGCTGAAAAGGGTGGGAACATTGACCATGTTTTTGAAACACTCGCGCGAAAGCATGGCATCGACGTGATCATCAATCACCATGTTCTTATTCAAAATGCCGACGCCTTTGAAATTCATGGTGGCCTAGGGAGCCTCATCAATGCTTACAGGCTAGCTGCGATGAATAAGACGGGATCGATCAAGGCGCGTCTTTCTGCTTTTAGAAGTTTTCAAAAGCTCAGGCAGTACACCTTTGCCCTTGGCGAGGATGTGGCCGATATCCCTATTGAGGGCCTTCTTGAGGAAGTTGTTGCGCAAAGAAAGGGTTTCAAAGAGCTTTTTGAAGGACTGCTCGACGAAGATTTCTCATTTGCAAGGCAGTCGATACGTCAAAGTAAAAAGCTAAAATCGCTTTTGCGAACGGGAATAGTAGCGGTGTGGCCGCTACCTTATCTTCAGATCGAGAACTTTCCTTGGGATATCGACGATCCAGAAGATGTGGCTCTGCTCAAAAAAATTGACCAACGCTACCCAAGAAATTCGGCTCCCCCGATAAAAGCGATCCGGTCGCAACTGGTAGGCCTTGAAGGGCTTCGCGAAAATAATATCGCGCCTGAGATGATTACGGATCCAGAACTCAGGGAAGACTTCAAAAGAGCTCGTAGTCTATCAACGCGACGCGATTATTTAGAGCAGGCGCTTAAGAAAATGTTTGAGCAAGATCCGGTTCGATTTTTAGAACTCTTTCCGGGGAAGGATGAGGAATATAAGCTGCCAGACGCCATGGGTGTTGAGCTCTTAAAAAAGATTGCTAAGAAGTCTCGCAAAAAATTGACGCATAAAGACCTTGTTTTAATCGACCATCTTACTCGCAGAGGTTACCGGACCACGGTTGTCGATCTGCTTACCGCTAGAAAAGAGGCTAGAGATCAAACGATAGCTTCACTTAAAAGTTCAAGAAAACAGGGCACAAGAACAGTGATCGAGATTCTCGGTCTTCTAAGTCAATATCCAAAGGATCGAACATATCAAGAAGCTTCGGAAAATCTTATCCGAGAGCTAAAGTCAGATCCAAAGTGGCGTGCCGAAATTCGCGATTGGTTTTTGGACCAAGGTGATCTTTTTGAAGGAAGTATATACTCGGGCGCCCAAGGGTGGAAGCGTTTTCCTTGGGACTTGTCGGATGCCAATGATGTTCGTGTTTTACGAGAAGCTCTGAGCAATCGTGAACAAAAGAAGAGGCGCTATCTTGATGTGCTTCTTGAGTTGAGACAAAAAGAAGGTCACTCATTTTCAATTTCAGAAGGAGAGCCTCACAAGACAGTCAGTACGGATTTGATCTACAATCCTAAACTAAAAGAAGAGTACATCGAGGCAAAGGCAGACTATGTGACTTCAGGCAGTCAGGGTCGCAAGGGCTGGGTGGATCAAGTGCTTGAACACCTCTCTCAAACACAACCAAAGAAGTATCAAGAACATTTTTCAGAAGGAAAGAAAGCCCTTTTTGAGAGCCATCGCTGGAACTATTGGACAGAAATCGTAAGAAAGTTCAACGAACATGGTGAAAAAGCTCTGAACGCAGAAGAGAGAAAAGTATTTAGAGAACTGCTTAATAGGCCTCTCGTTCAAGCAGATTATTCTCTTTATCACTTACTTGTGGTGTCAGACGGCAGAGCGCGAGAAAAAATTCTAAACCGAGTCAAAAGCTTTTCGGCCCATGACCAGGTCGATGTGATCCTCTTTCTTTTAGATGATGATAAAGCCAAGAAAGTAGTGTTTGCAGCTTTAAAAAGAACCAAAAGTTTTTCTGAAATCAAAAAAAGCATGCGTCTTCAGTTGAAACAGAAGCTCGACGCGAATATCGCTGATGATTCTACTGCTTATTCAAAGTTTCCTTGGGACATGAATGACCTTGAAGATGTCGCTTTTGTAAAACATGCTCAAAAGAAGTATTCAACACCTTCTGAAAGGTCTCTAGATGCAGTCGCCGTTCAGATCAAATCACGCCAGTCTGAGTTCTTCGGTGTGCAACCTAAACAGATGCCCCCTGAAAAAGTAATAGATCGAACGCTTCGAGAACAACTGGTTCTTGCTCAGCGACAACATAAGGTTTCAAACCAGGTCAATGCCATTCTAAAACAGTTCTCTGAACAAGACCTTAATCAATTCATTAGAGAGTTTCCCTCGACCGCCCTGAAAGTAGAGGTTCTTCCTTCGTTCAGCGCCCCACTCCTTGCCAAATCAAAGAAAGGCAGTCGTGCAAAGATCACTCAAGAAGATTTAAATCTAATTGATTACCTTGTTCGAAATGAGGACACTTCATCACTGATTCACTTTTTAAATGGCCGCCCGGAGATTCAAAATCATGTCTTACGCTCTTTAAAAGAGTTTGGCCAAAATGGCGTAAAGATAGCGATCCGAATCCTCTCAGGAAATAATGAGATAAAAGGAGTCGAGGCACGCGTAGCCTTTGAAAATAGCGCGATTCAGAGGCTTGTGCGTGCGCTTAAAGAAGATCAAGAATGGCGAGCCCAAGTGCGTTTTTACTTTTTTTCTCAAGGAGATACTTGGGATCATGAATTTCAACTGAGCAACCAATTTCAAGGATGGAAAAACTTTCCTTGGAATTTAAATGATCCAAACGACCTAGAAGTTTTACGTGTTGCATCGTCAGACCGCGAGGAAAAGAGAAAGCGCTATATTGAAGTTTTAGGCGAACTTAAAGAAAAAGAGGGCCTGCCCTTCGATTTGCATTTTGAACATCCGTCTCGGACGCCGAATCCAAAAGAGGTTTATGATCCTGGTCTCAAACGCAGGTACATTAGGGCAAAGATTGAGTACTACCTTTCGCAAAGCAGTGAGTCTGAAGGAGTGGCGGGCAGGATCTTGCAACACCTGGCCGCAAAACATCCTAAAGAATACAAACGCCATTTTGGATTTCAACACAAGCCAATCTCTCGAGATACCTACAATTGGAAATGGTGGGAGTCTCTTATTCAAAAGCTCAATGAAGGCACAGAGAAGGCTTTATCGAAAGACGAGCTCAAGGTTTTGCAAAGTTTGGTCAAACAACCTTTGCGCTATGACACCGCCCAGATCTATGAGCTCTTGATTAAAGAAGGGGGGCGAGCTCAGAAACTTGCCTTGCAGCGCCTAGAGAGATTTTCTGACCCAGATGACGTGAAGCTTGTTCTTTATCTTCTGAGAGGAGGCATGGCAAAGGGAAGCGCAAGCGAGACCGTAGAATTGGCTTTGAAGAACTCAAAAAGATATCCTGAAATCAAATCTCGAATGAGAAAACGGCTTTATGCAGTTACTGAAATCGAGCAACGTTATGATTGGAATGATTTTCGTGAATTCCCGTGGGATGTGAATGACCCGCAGGACGTGAAGTTTCTTAAGGAAGTGAGTTCAAGGTTTTCGGAGGTGCCACCGAGATCGCTTGAAACGATCAGCCATCGAATCGGTGTGTTGCAACCTGAAGTCGCCCCTATGGGTCCTCAATATATTGCACCAGAAGTCGTGATTGATCCGGTGTTGCGTGAAGAGCTGCGTCGAGAACAGAGAAGAGAGCGCGTTTTATCGAGAGTCGGAGGCGCCTTGAATAAAATGCTCTTTCAAGATCCTGACCGTTTTATTGAGCTCTTTCCCATTCCTGAATCCACTCGAGGCCTTCCGGTCGAAAGATATCAAATATTTTTTGAGAAAATCAAAAAACAAAATGCTGATCCGTTGAATAGTCATGATCTTGCGCTTGCAGATTACCTTGTTCGTAGGCAAGAGATTTCTTCGATTGCTTCTCTTTTGACTTCTCGAGAAGAGATTCGAGATCAGGCGTTGAAATCGCTAAAGACCCTAAAAGGTGACGCACTTGCAGTCATCATTGAAATCCTTGGTGAGACTAAAGTATCAAATGACGAGGCTCGTGCCGTGCTTTTTAAAGCCTTAAATGGTGATAAGGCGTGGCGTGCTGAGATTCGAGACGCATTTTTTACGAAAGCTGATCCGTGGCGACTGGAGCGACGGTTTCAAGAAGAGGTTAGCGGTTGGAAAAACTTTCCCTGGGATTTAGATGATCCTGATGACGTTGAGGTGCTTACCGAGGCCAACTTAGACGGAGCAAAAAAAGAGAGACGCTATCTTGATGTGTTGGCTGAGATGAAGCAACGAGAAGGCCATAGTTTTACAATTAATGAGGATGGCGTGCCTTATAAGACAGCCGAATTAGAGCATGTCTACGACCTTGATCTTCGAGAAAGGTACCGCCGAGCAAAGGCAGAGTATTATCTTGCGCGAGTGGGTGAAAAAAAGGGGGTTGCCGCTAGAGTGCTCGATCATTTGGCACAAAGCCAACCTGAGAAATACAAGAGAGGTTTTTCTGTCGGGCGTCGCGCGGGCAAGGGTTGCGTCGAAAGGGTGAATATCAACCTGATTTCTCGGGGGCGCTTATGAAGGAGCGTCTTTTTACTCAGATCTGCGCTTTTCTTTTTCTGGCTTCAACCTCGTCCGTGTCTGTTTGGGCGGAATCCCAAGAGCGCCAAGCAAACCTTCGGGGTGCGATGTGCTCAGTCGGTAAAGTAGCGAGCAATCTCGTTAAACGATTTGAGCTCGAAATGGCCATTCTCTCAGGCAATCCAGAGAAATGGGCAAAGGTGGCCAAATCCTACCTTGATTCTGGCGAGAGAGAGAAAGCTTCAGCCATCTATGCCGAAGCTGGGATGTGGGAAGAGGCAGCAAGGGCGCTTTTCGAAGTGCCTCACCGGGGCCCTGACGTGGTGAAGTACTACCTTAAGGCAAATAAAATCGATTTTGCAATTGATGCTTATAGAATCGTCAACGCCGACGCAGAGGACTTGCCTCATCTACGTGATTTAAAGTTAGAGATTGAAGAGATTGCAGATCGTTTCGAGCGTCTGAAAGCGTTGAATCGCGCCGCTGAGACTCATAGGGTTTTGGGTAATTTTGAAAAGGCGGCAAGCCTATTCATGAAGGCGCATGATCCGGTTTCGGCTGCCAGAGCATATCTGGATGCACGCAAACCAGATCTCGCCGTTAGCGTTGTTCGCAAAGCCTTAAGTTCAGGCAAGCAGTATGAAAACCTGTCCCAAGACTATCTTCGAGCGTTTTTGGGAAGTTGTTTGTTGGAGACTGGCCAGAAGAGTGAAGCCGCCGAGCATTTTCGAGCAGGGCGCTACTGGGCAGAGTACGGCCATCTTTTAGAAGAGATGGGAAGAGCGGAAGAGTTCGTCTCAATCCTCAAGAACGAGCGCGCAAAAAAGCCGGCGGATCTCGCTAAAATCAACGACGTGCTGGTCGGGGTCTATAGTCGCCAGAAAAGATATGAAGAGGCTGCTGAGCTTTTTCTGGAGCAAGGCAATCCTTTGATGGCGGCACACTATCTAGGAAAAGCGGGTGAGTTCGAAAAGCAGGGCCGTGTGCTCGAAGCAGCCAAAGAATATGACGAAGCCGTGCGGGCCTATTTGATGGCGAGCGGCGGAAAAAAAGCCTTCGACGACGACATCAAACGGGTCATTGATCTGATCGAGCACGAGCAGATCGAAGTGTTTCAGTTCGACCAGTCGCAACCTTCCTCAACACTCTCGCGCACGGACCTGAAAAGGCTTGAAACATACGCGGAGTCGGTTCTGCGAGGCAGAGAAATACAGTTTCATCATCTAGAGACAGGGCTCGGAAAAACGGATGTTCGCACCTTGATTGGACATTTCTTGAAGGGCCGTACTGACAGAGGCGGGCTATTTCGATTGATCGAAGGAAGGCCCGTTTACGTGATCGACGCGGCTCCGAAATTAGCGCATAAAGGGCGGTCGTCGCCGGCCGATACGCCTTTTTTTGCGCATCCGGAGTTTGCTAAGGCGTTAAACCAGCTGAGACTGAAAGATTACAAGCTTGCGGTTGATCCCTCGTTAGATTGGTCGGGGCATCGAGCAAGGGCATATGTGGATCCTGAACAGAACTTGGTTTTTGTTTCTTCTCAAACAACCTGGAAAGACCTCTTGCAGTTGGTGAGGTTCGCAAGCTCTTCTGATGCGCGTTTGAAAGACAGAGATTCCTTTTTTGAGCTTCCCAATCTACGGCACAAGCCCAGGGAGAGAGCAGTATCGGCTGAACGCACGGGCGATCTTGAAACTGCAGCTAGAATTCACGAAGGTATTGGCAATATTGAAAAGGCTGGCGACCTTTACACCAAGGCTGGCTTTACGGACGAGGCCGAACGTGTATACAAAGAAGCTCTGCGTAACCGGGCTGGAAACCCTCATGTCTTGAAACGAAAGCTCTACAAGGTGCGCGAACACATAGCGACTCAAAAGGTAAAGATCAGACCCTCGTGGAGTTTACGTGCTCCCCCAGAGGTCGAAGTCACATTGGATCAGCTCACTCTTGCCTCTCGGCGAACAGAAGAGATGCTTAAGTCAAAGCAACTCAAGTCTAAAAAGCTTGAAAAGTCACCAGACTTTTTTCCAATCATATTGGGCTATGTCGACGAATCTCAGCCTCGGTTGGTTCGAAGAGCCCTAGAAAAACTTGTGCTTTTTGAGATTGATCTGTCTTCCGTAGGACTTGGTGGCTCGTCTACGAGCCTTGATCAAGCTTGGTACTTGCACCCCGAGGCGCGCAACGTCATTGCCGAAATGCAGGCTGCAGGCGTTCGGTTTTTCATAGACCCTTCTCTTGATCTGCCTGGCATCACTACCAGCGGGTACTATGACGCGGGAAAGAAGTTTGTTGCGCTCAAGGCAGAGGCAGATGCAAAAACCTTGTTCCATGAGTATCGGCACTTTCGGCGTTGGTTGGCGTATGAGCGCGCGGGGTTAGATCCTACGCGGATTTTTCGCGGAGAGAAGCCTCTTCAGTTCTTATCAAAACCTTTGCCAAAAGAAGTGACTGGCGAAGACCTTGCGATCTTGCGTGAAGAAGCAAAAATCTATCGTGAAACCGGAGCCTCAAACACAGCCATTGACGAAAAGGGGGCAGTGGCTGAGGTACTGCGCCGGCTGCGAAAGAAAAAATACTTGCCATGGTCAAGGACCTATCTTGAAACCAAGAGCTACGATCTTGAATGGCAGGTTTTTGAGCTCAAAAGGCTTCTTAAGGAGCAACCCAACCATCCGCTCTCAAAAAAGCGCAGGTTTGCTTTGGCAAAGGCTGAAGCTGAACAGGTGCGTTTACGGTTTGAATTCGATCAATTAGAATCGTTCAAAGCGAAAAAAGAGCGTTTGTGGGCGACAGGGCAGATGACGCCTAAAAAGTGGAATAAGCTTCGCAGGTCAGGGTACCAACCAGTGAGCCAGGCCTTTTTGCGGCATCGACAGATTTATCTGTCTCAGCTTTATGACCGCTTAATAGGGATTCCTAGCTCAGAGCGAGACGCGCGTTATTATCAGACGCTAGCTCGTACAGTGGTAGAAGATGTATTTTGGTACGGGTTCGAGGCTGCCAAGCGCAACCCATTGCGCGCCCTTTCAGATGTAGCGACGGTAGTGCCGTTCTATGCTGTTATTTATTCCGGGGGCATGCCCATTGTCGTGTTTGAAAATGAACAAGGCGAGCTAGAAGAATACTCAGCGGCGCGTGCGCTAGAAGACTTGCTTCGCAAAGGCGGTGATGGCGTTATCGCGCCAGAAGATCGACGCCAGCTCGACCTTGCTTTGAAAGAACTCGAATCACTTGGCTTGCCTGAGTCGCCGTGATGCTTCAAGGCACCCACGAATACATGAAACCTAAAACACCATTGAGACGGTGATAAGCATACGTCTCAGGAATCGATGAGTCATAATCAAGATAAGTTGAATCAAAGATCAAAGTGAAGCTCTGTCCCACGGGCAAAAGAAAAGCGGCGTGGAGCTGGATCATGTGATCGTGGCGCGGGTTCTCGTTTGAAGTAAAATCAGTGAGCTGATATTGCGCGCTCGCGAGTGCTCGTGCGTTACCATTGAATTCAAAGATGAGCCCCGCCTCAAAAGCGTTGACTGTGGCTGACTGCGCGTCAGCGCGCGTTTCATTTCGATCAAAGCTGTATCTTCCAAAGGGTTTAAAAGGAAGATTCTTGTTGGAGTAGGTGAGTTTCAAGGAAAGGCCATGCTCTGTGCCGTTTAGGTCTGAGGCATCAGGTACGATGACGTCTGAGTAATGATTTCTCTTGAGTGAGTAGTTGAAATCAAAATGATAATCCCTCGAAACGAGCGCGCTGAACCCCAACTGTGGTCCGTGCACTTGATGGTGTTGTCTAAATTGCTCGCCATCCCTGAGCATCTGGGCATAATCATATCGGAAAGAAAACTCAGAGTTCCCTGTGTTCCACCATGAAAGCCAGAGAGAAGGAGTCATGGCGATATGATCGAGGTCTCTGAGTTCAGCTCGTGCAAAGCGTTTATAAAGGGTTTTGAAGTCAGCTCCGTACATCCAGCGACGCTGTGGGCTTGAGTGGGTGCCCAATGCAAGCATCGCATTTTGGGTGACGCCCTTTTCATTTCTTAAGCCATAGCTGGCATAACGGTCTGTGGTGATGTTCGCCAGGTCTGAGTCATAGTGCAAAAACAATGCACCGTCGACTTGATGGCTGAAGGCATCTGGCCATCTTGAGGCGATAAGATACATCTCGTCTCTGGTGCGGAAGCGCGTGTTGTCGAGTTGCGAAGGAGAGCTGAGGGGAAAGCCAAGCCGCTCATACATTTGCGGGAGTTGGTAGCGTTGTGGCCTGACCATTGTCGCTCGATTTGAAGCGGTTTTCAGACGGGCGTCATTTGAGTTTGAAGGCGATTCAGGAAGTCCGTTGTATTGAGAAGCGGGAGGGGTTGATCCTGATATTGCACCTCTTTTGGCTGCGTCAAATTCCGGTTTTTTGTCTCTTGTAGGATCTCCGTGGTCTCTTGCGCGTTCACGCCGGCCCTGCGGTTCTTTTTTTCGTTGTTCAAGTCTTTGCAGGTAGTCTTTGGCGGTTTGAGAGTCAGAGTCCCAGTTCAGCGATTGATTGAACAGATCTTGGGATTCATCAAAACGGCGGTCATCGAATGCTCGAACCCCTTTCTCACGAAGGGCCTCGGCCTGTTTTGAGGCAGGTGTGTCTTGAGCGTAAACTCCAACGCAAAATGCATAGAGAAAAACAACCCAAACGATTGGCACGGTCTCATTCTACCCGGCAATTGCGAGAGGGCAAACGTTTTTAATCGAGAGAGCAAGGTTGGTGGGAGGGGCGTCTTTGGGGTGTTTCCGCGCGATTTCTCGTGGTGAGGTCTTGTGGCGATTTCCCGTGTGCGGTTTCCCCGCGTGAGCTACTCGCGCCGTACTGTTGCGTACTTTCTCAGTACAGCTTCTCTGTGCGGCTTCTCCGTGCAGTTGTGTGGTTTTTGTGTCGTGTTTTTTGCCAAAGGTCTCCTCTCTCGCAATCGTGTTGAATTTGTGTCGTATGAATCAGCTCTATTGGGTTTAGAGAAGTTCGCTTCCGCAGAGCGTGTTTGGGAAGTTTGGAGCTTCTCCAGCGGATCGATCGGGCAGTTAGAGCCCGATGTTGATTTTAAAGAGAAAAATCAACTACACCTATTTTATAGACTGATCGCTCCGCCGGCGAAGTTGATCACTTCCCAGGCACCCTCCAGAGAAGCTCTAGTGCGTGTCCTCAAACAGAAGAGGCCCAACAAAAGCAACACAGTTGCTTGATCGAGGGTTAATATCCGCGCGGACAAGGGCCACACAAAGACAACACAATTGCACAGGTGTGTGCGCAAGCACACATTAACGAACGACCACTAAATCGATTTCGTTGGTAGAAGGTGCCAGAATATTTGAATAACACTGTCGGCCATGTTAAGAGCCATCAAAACCCCGGCGAAGGAGCAATTCTTGTTTAGTAAAGTCAGCCTTTTAGTTGCGGTTCTGTTGGCATCGACGGCTTTAAGTTACGCCAGTCAATCTCAAAAAGGACCGAACTGCGAGCGCGCTCTTGTGAAAACCCAAGAGGTTCTTAACCTCTACAAGCGATTAGCGCTATCGAGGGGGGTGAGTGAACAAGATTTCAATAGAGTCGTCAATCCCGAGAACTTCGAGATCGCTATCTTAGAAAAGGGCACTTACAAGGTAGCTGAGTCCGAGGTGGACCTCGTCGAAATCGAGGGCGCGCCCCCACCTGAAAAGTTTCGAGATGCCATTTTAACCCATTCCATTGAAGTGGCGCTTTGGCCCGAGACCCAGCTTCAATGGTTCTCGGTCACTGGAGAGAACCCTTCTCGATTCCGGTACTTTAGTGCCAAAAATCGTGACGGGAACGACGGTGATCAGATCATTGTGGATGGCAAGCATCATTTGGCGAATCACCCGGTTGAACAAGTCACATGGTGGTCAGTCATTGAGTATGCCAATAGAAAGTCAAAGCTCATGGGTTTGAAGCCCGCTTATGACACGAGCGGCATTCAGTTTAGTGGGCGTTTTGAAGAGGGTAGTTTGTATGCCGTAAGCGGAGCTGAAAACCTAAAGATAAATGCGCCCAACGGCGATATCTATCGAGCAGAAGGGTTTAGGCTCCCCACCGTGATGGAGTGGGAGGTCTTTGCGCGTGCGGGAGCAGAGACGGGATACTTTCCTTTCGAGATCCCTCTTGAGTTTTTATCTAAAAAACACTCTGATCATTCTGCGAAGATGTACAAGATCATGCACGTGCTTGATAAACATGCCTGGTTTTCTCATAACACCCATACCACTCGTGCCGTAGGTCAAAAGCTTGCCAATGCGCTTGGCTTGCGAGACGTGCTTGGAAATGTCTTTGAGATGCTTTGGGATGCGCATGAGGGCAAAAGCTATCCCGAAGATATTTTGCTAGCGGATTATGCAGGTCCGCCTCCTAATCATTCCGATCCTATTTGGGCCATGCGTGGCGGTTCATACCACCATCACTTTGATCGTCTCACCGTGAATCAAAGCTCGTGGACCTGGCAGCAGCAATTTCCATGGGTAGGTTTTCGACTGGTACGGACGATTGATCCGACAATGTAAGAAAGCAGGCTCGTTTTCGTTCATTGTTTGGGCTACGCCCTTTTTGAAGTGGTTTCGGAAGCTGTGACGTGGATTGAAGTGAATAAGTGGTGGCTCTCCCGAGACTCGAACTCGGACACCCGTGAGGATACTGGATTTTGAGTCCAGCGCGTCTACCAATTCCACCAGAGAGCCATCATAGAAATTGTCAAAGAAAGACTTCAGAACAATTACCGAATCGAAGAGCCCGCGTCAAGGGTAAGGAACTTAAGCTGTGTCAAAAGTGTGGCCTTATTTTCGTGCCTGGCTGCGAGGGCCCTAGGCCGCGCGGTTCCTGCGCGCCGATAGCTCTGTCAGCAGGTTCTTCAGCCACACCCGAAAGTCATCTGCCACGATGGGTTTGGGCCAGGCGGCCACGGCCGATCCTTTGAGTTTGCTTAAGTCTTGAAGTTCGCTCGAGATGCTTACGAAGGCGATGGGAATCTCGCTCGTCTTCTTGTTTTGGCTAAGACCATGTTGAACCTCAAAGCCCGTCATGCCTGGCATCAAGATATCAAGCAAGATCAGATCCGGCTGCTCGCTTGCCGCGAGTTCCAGAGCTGCTTTGCCTGAATTCGCGACCACTATCCGGTACCCTTCGTGCTCGAGCATTTTTTTCATCACCGTGGTGAAATCAACCTCGTCGTCCACGAGCAGTAATGTCTTTTCGCCGTCATAACGTTCGATGCTCCGAGAGTGTTTTTTCGCCTCGGCGTATTCGTTTCCGTTCCACGGCAACGAGAAGAAAAAACGGCTTCCTTGCCCTAGCTTGCTCTCGACCCAGATCTTTCCGCCATGCTCGGCCACGATGGCGCGTGCAATCGCAAGTCCCAGGCCGGTGCCTTCTTTTGCCTTGTGAGAGCTGCTTTCGGCTTGTTGGAATTTTTCAAAGATGCGTTCAAGAAATTCTTCTGAGATTCCTTTTCCGGTGTCCCTAACCTCGACCACGACGCGCTCAAGCTCGATATGGCAAAGCACCTCGATTCTGCCCCCGGTCTCGGTGAACTTGATCGCGTTTGAAAGCAGGTTGGTGATCACTTGTTCCACGCGGTCGCGATCGATAGCGACCAAGGGTTCTTGTCCGGTGGGTTTTTCCCAAACCAACTCAATGCCATGGGTCAGCGCCATCGCTTCGATGCCTTTGACCGCGTGTCCGATGGCTTCAATGATCGAATGCTTATCGAAATGCATTTGAATGGCCCCGGCCTCGATTTTCGCGACATCAAGAATCTCATTGATGAGCCTGATCAGCCGGTCAGTATTCTTCTCGGTGATCTTGAGCATCTCGGCTGTTTCCTGAGGGATGGGGCCAGTCACGTTCCCGAGAATGAGCCCGATGCTTCCTTTGATCGCCGTAAGCGGCGTGCGCAGCTCATGGCTCACGGTTGAGACGAAATCGGATTTCATCCGGTTGAGTTCTTTGAGTTTCTCGTTCTGAGCTTTCAAGGAATCCGCCATCTCGTTGAAGGCATGCGCGAGGCGGGCGGTCTCGCTGGTGCCGGTGAGCGAGACCCGATAGTCGAGGTTTCCATTCTTGAGTTCCCTCGAAGCATTCAAAAGGAGGTTGAGACCCGGGATCAGGGTGTACCAAAGCGACAGGACAAGAATCACGAATCCAACGAAGAAAAAAAGCCCTCCATACGTGACGACCAGTATCGCATTGCGATTGGCGAGCAATACGGCGCGACTGGCAAAGGTGTTTGATTCATGAAGATCCTTGGCCACTTCGTTGAGCAGGCTGCGAAGTTTAATCGCGATAGGTTCCGCAGTGAGATGCTTGGCGCAGGTTTCAAGTCTTTCGCGAGAACTTTCTTTCATGCACGGCCTGGCTATTTCAAAAAGCCACTGCTGATACGTCTTGGTTGATTCTTCAATCAACCGGGTTCTTGTCGGGGAGTCGCCCGCATTTCGCCAAAGATCAGAAAGAATGGCATCCATATCGAGATTGTTCTTCTGGATATTGTTGAGCCAGATACGGTTGCTGCTCGTGGCGTACGCTCTAAGGCGCGATTCCGAGTCGGCGAGCAGTCTGCCGAATTGGTGGATGCTTGCCAAGGATTCCCAATTGGCTGAAGTCCAGTAGTACGTTTGCGCCAGCGAGCGCAGTTTGCTTCGCATGTAAAACGGCGTCGCAAGCGCTAGGATGCCCAAGAGTACGCCAGCGGCGATGAGTCGCGTTCGAATCGACCATCCACTGGGTCGCAGGCTCGCCATGCGGTCATTCTGCGCTTCAGGCGGCTTTGGCATGGTTTGCGATCACCTCTTCGATTTGCTTGTGAAGGGTCATGGGATCAAACGGCTTCAAGATGTAACCGATCGCGCCCAAGTTCATCCCGTTCTGAATTTCAGTGAGCTGGGCTTTTGCGGTGAGGAAGATGACCGGAATATCGCGAGTCTCCGGCTTGCTCTTGAGTTGCGAGCAGGTTTCAAAACCATCTAACTTAGGCATCATCACGTCGAGTAAAATAAGATCGGGCTTTTCGGCTTCAATCAGCTTAAGAACTTCAGTGCCGTCACGGGCAGCCACGATCTGATGCCCGCCCACTCTTGAAAGAGCCATCGTTGCTATCGCATGAATGCTAGGGTCATCTTCAGCGAGCAAAATCTTCACGCGGCCTCCTTGTTTACGGATTCGCCATCTGTAGCGGTCTTTCGAGCTACCGTAAGAAAACTCTCAAGCCAGCCTCTCAACTCGAGAGCCTGCTCGTCAGGCGGGATCTTCGCGAATGAACCGTTTGAAATGCGATCCTCCAATGTTCGCGCTAAAGTCGAAATCGCGTAAAAACCGTAAGTTCCCGCTGAGCCCGCAAGCTTGTGCACGAGCGATTCGAGCACTGCCCAGCGAGGGGTCTCGCGTTTTCCCAGTTGGTGTATCGCGGTTTCGGCGGCTTGTTGGATCTCGGCTGCTTTCGCCGGCAACTCACAAACGTAGATTTTTATGAGAGCCGCCATTTCCTTCTCGCTGGATTTCATGATCAACTCACTTTTCGCATTGAAATCGCGCGCCCCGAGATCCATCTCCGGATCTTCTTCATTGCCGCTTCATCAAGGCCTACGAAACTCACGAAAACTTCGTATTGATACTCGGAATCGCCTTCGATGGGGCGGCAGCTCACCGTTCTTAGCGCCGGACAGACGATGCCAATCTCTTGGAACACCTGTGAATCGATTCCGATGCGCACGTTGCGTTCAACGTAGTTGAGCGTGCGCAGGGTCAAGCCCATCTCAGTGATGCCAACGACCATCGCGGGCACGCTCAAGATCGCTTTCGAGGCGGTCGATCCAGCGGCAAACTTCACTTCGGGGCTTGTTTTCGTGGATCCGAGGATCGATTCAATTTTTGACGAGAAGACGTCGCGATCAAAGGGTTTGACCATGTAATCAGTGGCACCAAGCTCGAGAGCCAGAGTGACGTCTTTGGGCGTGTTTTTTCGGGTGAGCATGAGCACGGGCGCCTGAGAGAGTTTCTGGCGCCTGATTTCTTTCAAGAAATCGTATCCGCTCATCAAAGGCATCACGACGTCAACGATCAACAGGTCGACCGCATGGTTCTTAAGCGTGTCGATCGCCAATTGGGCATCTGATCGCAGCACGACCTCGTGTCCTTGAGCGCTCAAGACGGTGTCGCAGTATCGCAGAATATCGTGATCATCATCGATCACCATGATTCGGCTCATAGGCCCCCCTCTATGAGCCTTTATCGGAATAAAACTCTTTAAACCTAACGATTTGCAACCGTGTTTAGGCGCATTTGAGAGCGCGTCGCGAGCAATAAGAGCAATAACAGGGCAAAATTGGCTAGGCGATTCATGCCGCCTTGCCTGGGGCCTTCGTTGTCTCCATCGCTTGAGGCGTCATAAAGGGCGCCGCATCCTCCACCGTCATCGTCGTCGTTGCGGGAAGGGCTCGAAACGCCGTAATTGAAGGCGGGCGCTTCTCCCTGATAGGGATATGGCCCGAATGAATCCGCATGCTCGCACCGCGCGTTTCTAGGGTAGGCAGCGTTAGGTGTAGCGCCCCGCGAGACCGATAAGACGTAATACGGCGTCGCTGAAACTCCAAGCGACGCCGAAGGAAACGCAGTGTTCGAAAGCAAGCCTCGCGATGAAACCTGCACGTAGACGTCTTGAATCCCCTCCAACGCAACCGTGGCTTGGGCATCGTAGTTGGTATAACCGCTGGAACTTGAACTAAAGATATTGGGCACGATGCTTTGGCGCGGGAATGAGCGGCCAAACGCATCGAAGAACTGAACATCCACGTCAGCGCGCGAGAACAAGCCAAACGAGATCGCCGATGCGACGAGGTTGCCTGATTGTTGCAAGAGCCTGTAGTAATGCACTTCAGAGGTTTCGAAGGCGCTTTGGGTCGCCACGGTCGCGCTGAGATTCGTTGAGCTTAAGATCGGTGCAGACGTCGGGCTTGCCTCGGCGTCACGCGTGGCCGAGGTGGGAGGCGAACACTCAAGGGCCAGCCAACCTGCGTCGAGATGTTGACCTGCGCCGACCCGGTACGTATTGAGTTGATTATTGGATTTCGAAAACGTCCGTTGAAACGGGGCGCCCGAGCAAATATTCATATTGATGTCTCGATAATAACTGTTGAGCGAGCCTTTGCCCGGGTAATAAGGTTCCGCCACGATCGCGTAGGTTCCGGGCTCGAGGCCCTTGATTTGATAGCTACCGCTTTTCTCGGTCATTGCGCTTGCCAAAACCACGCCGCGCTCAAGGTTGATCGCACTCACGTGCACGCCAAAGACACCGCCAGCGTTGTGAGAAACAGCACCGGCGAGAATTCCGGTTTCTGCGCGCCCCTGAGGACTGTAGAGAGAAATCACCGCGGCCTGGTCGTCGCAAGATGGCCTTGCCATCTGCGGCGCAGGATTGTGCATCTGGCTCGATTGCAGGTTTTGCGAGTGGTCGAGTCCTAGGGCGTGGCCAAACTCGTGCGTGGCGACGTCGGCGAGGTAGATCTGATGCTGAGAGCGCGTGTCCCTGGGATTTGTCGTGAATTGAAAACACTGATCGTTGAAGCGCAGGGTAGAGCGGTCAAGGACTCCGCTATTAGAGTCGTACCAAAGCTCCGTGAGCGCCACCGTTGCGCATCCTAATCGAACGGGCTCGGCGCCATTGCTTGTAAAAAAGATTGAGTTGTCTTGCGGCGCTCCCAAGTAGTTGGGATACCGGCTGGGATCGGTTCCTTGATAGTATTTGAATGAAAAGCCGTCTCTGGCGGCCTGTTTCCATCGGTTCAGGCTTGTCGTGAAAAGAACGAAGATGTCTGCGTGTGGAATGCCGTCAGAATTAATGGGATTGGCGCGGAAGATCAGGTTTGAACCCTCGTTCCAATGAACCGCCGCTCCTCCGGGGACGGTTCGAATCGGGATCGAGGATTGCGCGTTCTGAGCCAAGCCCAGAAGAGCAAAGAGCGTCACACACATCCTGCGTGTCAGGCATCCAACCATGAAATTCCCCTTTTCCCCAAGGTAAACTAAAACGGTTTACAAGCAGCCTCAAGACCACTCTCGTAGCCGCCTGTCCGGCTCATGTACAAGCGGCGTGCCAGACAAGCGTGCTTTAACAACCATAAACAATTCCAGGGCTTGAGCGGGCAGGCAAGCTGCCGCGCATCAACCCCGATGGGTGCTGGGCAATTTCGCACCAGAAGCAATGTGGCCCTGTCAGTGCGGGAGCGGCATTTTTCACATAATAAACTAAAATAATCAGGTATTTTAACCGAAACGTACCTTCAGAGGAGGCTCACCGGCGATGTTGAGCTTTGCAAGGCGGTGGTTAAATTGCACGGTTCAGTTTGCTTTGCTCGCAAGCCTTTTGGTTTGGAGCGTTGGCTGTGGAGACGTGGGGTTGCCGAAGTTTGATAAGAAACTTCTGGGCATCAGTCGTTCTTCCTCGCAGAGTTTCAAATGGGCCTCTGCGGTCACGGTAGATGCGGGCGCTGGCCCTAGCGCCACTCCTTGGACCGTGAACAACGATTTGAGCGCAAGCTGCACGGGTGGAAGCGGGGGCTTAGTGGGGAATGCCGCAAACTTCACCCTAGGTTGCATGCAGCCCGCAAGTTTAGCGTACGCCGATGACCGTTGGTTTTTAGCATTCACCCAGAACTATCTTTGGACCGCGGGTGCAACGAAGTACTCGGCTTTCGTGAACATGACGTCACTTCTAACGGGAGTTTTTGGAACGCTGGGCTTTGGGTTGGGAATCATCGACAATGGGCTTGGCATTGATGGCGTCACCGCGGCGGCATCTTCTCGCTACATCCGATTCGCAACCCTCCCAAGCGGAGATGTGATCGCTGTGTTTTGGAGTGAGATCGATCCCACGCCAGTGCGCACCGTGTTTGCGTCGGTCTACAGCGCTTCTACGAAAACCTGGGGAGGCCTGCAGCAGCTCAGCACTACGAATGCACCGACTGACCGGGCAAGTGATTACGGAGCCTCTTATCGCACGCACCTTTGCAGGCCAGCAGTCGCAGCGGCGGGTGATGGCACGGCGATGGTAGCATGGTGCGAGGGACCCGCGGCAGGCGTTCAACCCTCTACGATCAAGTACGCAATTTATTCAAATGGTTCTTGGACCGGAGCCGCAGGTGGCGTGGTCTTGGTGAACGCCGCTTCAACGCTTGGGTTTCCGGGATATAGCGCGACCTTCAACGATTTCTCGGGCGTTGCTCTCACGACTTTGCAGGAAGACGACACGCCAGCTGATATTTTTTCAGGATCAATCACCGTTTCATCGGCAGTGACTCCGGATATCGCAACTGTGGCGGCAGTCGAAGGAGTGGCGGGTCCGGGAGAGTTTTCCGTCGTGCGCGACTCCGATGGCGATGTGATGATGTGCGAGTCATTGCAGAACATGATCAACTCGATGCTCGCAAAAGAAGTTTACCGCGCGGGAGTGGCGCAAGGAGTGAGCTTGTCGGGGCGAGGCGTCAGCATGCGGCTCAATCCCGCTTGTTCAAACACGACAAGCTCTACTTGGACTGTGGGCGCTTATTACAATAAAAATCTCGCGAACACCTTCCGCGACGTCGATGACACTGATGCGACGGTCAATGAAAATGATGTCGCAAGGATTCAAGTAAGAGAAGATGGCGCGGTAGATGGCATGGGAGATCCTCTCTACTCTACGCCGGCGGCGAGCACGATCTTTGCCGATCAGACCTCATGGCCGAACTCAGCGATGGTGGATATCGCAGGCGATGATTATGGCAATTTCGTCATGGTTCGCTCCGTCGTGTCACCTTACTTTGAAGAGAGATATGTCACTGAGGCTGCCGGTGTGAGTTCGGGCCGGATCTTGGTAGGTCATGAGTACGTCGCGGGGTCAGGCTGGAGGGCTCGGTCAGGTACTGTCGTTGGTGACCGGCAACCCAACACATCGATCCTTTCACGAACTCCCACGTGTTACACGGGTACGACCTACGCTGCTGGCACGGGGTATGCGGGCAACGTGTTTTTGCCGTGTTCCGTGCGCAATCCCAAAGTCCTGCTTTCAGGTTCAGGCCAAGGGCTTGTGCTTTTTTACCAGAGCCAATTCGATCCCTACACCGCAAGCGCCACTCAAAGCCCAACCAGGCTTTGGTACTCGACCTACGGGTCTGCGACTGGGTTTTCAAGCTCGGCTTCAATCCTTGATCCCGACACCAGATGCACCATCGGGTCGGTCGCCAATGATGTGCCCGTGTGTGAAACGGGCAAATACGCGGCGGCCGCGGCCTCGCCGCCAGTGGGCACGGGCGACACTCTCTGCCAAAGCGTGGGCGAGCCTACGACGAGTACGATGCTCTCGGTCACTCATGACGTGCCGCCAATCGCAGCCTCAATGAACGCAGATGGGCAAGCCGTGGTGGCTTTTCACAAGTACACATACTCGAGTTCGCTCAGCACTTGCCAATTCATCGGAACCTATGTCACGGCCTACGACCGTTTCAATGGTTTTGGCAACCTCGAGCAGGTTGACGATGGAACGCAGAACACCATGCATGCCCAGGTCGCCATCAATTCAAGAGGTGATATCGCAGTCGTTTGGGAACAAATCGATTCCGTGCCTACGAACAAGTATGTCTATCTGCGAACGAAAATCAGTGGCGTTTGGTCAGACCGAAAAGTCATGAATGAGGGAATGCTAAACCCGTCAGATTCAATGATGCCCTCTGTGGCGATCAATGATGATGGCGAGATCGTGGTGTCTTTCACTTATGGCGCGACGGCGGCGACGCGCAGGCAATATGTGAGGCAGTATTTTTATTACTGAGGGACTGGTGAAATATGAGAGCGATTAGAGCGATGAAGAGGTTAGAGCGAGTCGCGGCGACCCTAGCAGCGGCAGGTGTTCTTCTGGTCTTTGGCATGGGTTCAACTTGCCCTGGTACGAGCAATTCGGCGAGTTTCACGAACAATCGCATTCAAGTCACGCCAGTGATTGCGACCAAGTCTTGGCGCTCACCGGCGCTCATCGATTTGTCTGCCTCAAACGAGGCGTCAGCTGTGCTTGGCGCGAAATACAACAATGTTTCAAATGTCGCTGGCGATGGTTCGACCTATCCGATGGCGGCTGCGGTGGCGGGAAACGGAAGCTTTCACGCTCTTTTCAATCGAGAAGACTCAGCCAATAACTTCATCAACCTTTATGCGATTCAACAAACTGACGTTACCAGCTCAACGTGGGTTCAGGGCTTGGGTTCGTTCACTCAACTCGACGCCGGACTAGCGGCTACCGCGGAATCGCACCATCCTCTGGCCGTGACAGACGGCTCAGGCAATGTTCTTTCGGTTGCGATGACTTTCGCGGCCGCTGGCAACAGAATTCCTTACGCTTCCATTTACAATATCAACAACGGTTATTGGGGCACGTATACGGCGATCGGAAGTGCTGCCATTGGGGCCTCAGGGCTTGGCTCGCTTGCGGCCGCCGTTGACGCCAACAACAACAAGGTCGTGGTTTGGCAGCAAAACAGCGAAGCGTATTTCAACGAGTACCGTCCAAACCTAGGATGGCGATTCACGACTTCGTGGGCCGATGCAGACTTTGAGATCGCAGGCGATGTCGTGCTCGATCGCGGCGTCGACATCGGGTTTGACGGGTATGGAAATGGTTACGCCGCTTATGTCACGAACACGCCGGCCATTCGGACCGTGCGTTGGCGTTCAGACAATGTCGTTCGTTTTTCGACAGCGGGTGATACGGCTTCTAGCGGAACTACAGGCGGAGGACCTTACGGGTATCCTAAAATCTTTGTCGCTCAAAATGGGGAGGCGGTGGTTTTTTTCTACAACGATCTTGTCGGAACCGGAGCAGAACTCTGGTGTTCGAGTGCGGCGGCAACTTCATCAAGTACAGCCGTAGCATTTTCAACTGCTACGCAGTTTGGCACGAGCTACGGTACGGGTGATGTCTATGCGCTCGATCTTGGCGGCAACGTGATTCCGCCGGTGCTTGCGTCATCTGGTGACCAAGCAGTTCTGGGATTTATCAAAAGCGACGGCGTAGCAAGGCGCTTTTATCTCTTCAAATACCGAAGTCGCTGTGATTGGGATTATTTGGGAGCGATAGATTCGGGTGGCGCAGGCAATGACGTCTATTTCGGGAGTTTAGCGATCAACGACGATGGAACCATTGCTGCTGTTTGGTCAGCTGCTTCTGGCGGCGTTGAACGCGTTTACGGCAATGTTTACGAGGGGGGTGTTTGGAAAGGGGTCACGCTGCTTGACGGGGGCACGAACTTCCAACCTACGACTCTTGCGGGTGCAACTCCTCCAGATGGCTTGACCAGGCCCAAGGTCGTAATCGACGGCAGTGGAAATGCATTGGCCCTTTACTCGTACAATGTGCAAAATACGACCATTGCGCTGACCAGGCGCCGTGCCGCCGCTATTTTTTATCGGTAATGGGGAGCCCTCTCTCTGCATGGGTCGTGTGCCTGACCTTTGCCTAAGTTTTCCAACCTATTGCAGTAAATTTTTGGATTTAGGTTTTAGCTGTTTGCTCTCTCGAGCGCCCGTCAGAAGAGGATGATTGCCTTTATACCATCGTTCACTTAGTTAAACCACGAATTCAACCAACTTCCATAACAGTGAGTCCATTCGCATGAAACAACTTAAATTGCTTAAAAATCAAAAGAGCGCCTATGGCGGTGAGCTGATGAAGACCCGTAAAGGCAGACAGGGTTCTCGTCTCCCTTGGCGACAAGAGAGAGCATGCACCTGGTGCTGCGCTCCTCAAAAGCTACCAAAGAGTGGTCGTTTACCCGCCCCAAGCATGCAGCAAAGATCAAACATCTCACCTCAAAGTTTGCGGCAAAATACGGTGTGAAGGTCTATTCAGTAGCCAATGTCGGAAACCATCTGCACTTTCATTTAAAGCTCAGCAATCGGTTTACCTATAAACCTTTTATTCGAGCTCTGACCTCAGCCATTGCGATGGCCGTGACAGGAACAAGCAGGTGGAAAAGGCCTGTGAAAGCTGCAAGAGCAGCGGCAGGGGCCAATGGCACTGCAGAGCAGCCTAAGGCAGCAGCAGCAGTGGCGAAAGCCCACCAGGCTTCGTCACCAGTGGTGTTCTTAAAGGCAGCAGCAAAGCTAGAGCTAGGGGCAGCGTTAAGCTCAAGGCCAGCGACTGATGCCGATCCCACCGCGCAGGATTCTCCTCAAAAACAAAAACTAAAGTTCTGGGATTACCGGCCGTACACAAGAATCGTGCAGAGCTTTCAGGCACTGCTGAACCTGAAAGATTACATCCGCATCAACACGCTTGAAGGTTATGGCTACAAACGAGACCAAGCCAGATTCATCCTTGCGTGGAATCGCGCGACAAGGGGATTTGGATGAATTTAAGAAACCGTGCCGCAGGAGCGAACTCTATCAAAATTGAGTTTCCTCAACCTAACAAGATTTGAGTGCCCGGTGGTCAGGGGGCCGGGCATACATAAAGGACTTTGGGTAAAGAAACGGGCAAGACTGCAAAAAAACTGCCCAGGGCTGTGAGAGGCCAAAGCCAATTTCAAATCATAGAAAAGCTTTCATGTTGAAACAGTCTTTAAAAAACCGCATGAATCTAACGGCTGCAAAGAGCTTTTCTCCATCGAAGCACGCCGTCAATCAGTATGCAGAACACGCAGCCGATCATCACCACCGTCAGAGCTGAGGTTAAATATCCGTTAACCGCAGTCCCAGGATTCAGGGTGAGTTTCCAGAAATTGTCTCTGATGCTGAGAACCCCCGCGGTCACCGTAGTTGTTCCCACAAAGACCATTGGAAGCAGCGTGACCCAGATGTACCTTTTCTTTCCATGATTGATCAGAAAAGTGGTTCCCACACAAAGCGCGATGGTTGCTAAGAGTTGGTTTGCGATCCCAAACATAGGCCAGATAGTCGAAATGCTCCCCGTGAAAATAAAATAAGACCATCCTGCGACGACCAAGGCCGATGCCAAGATGCTTCCAGGAAGCCAGTCGGTTCGTCCCATCTTAGGCCAGACCTGACCTGCGGCTTCTTGCACCAGAAACCTCGCCACTCGCGTGCCTGTATCGATGGTCGTCAAGATGAACAAGGCTTCAAACATGATGGCGAAGTGGTACCAATACGACATGAGCTTCTGCATGAAGGGAAGCGATGAAAAAATCTGAGCCATCCCTACTGCTAAAGAAACGGCGCCGCCGGGGCGTGCCGCGATTTTTTCTCCGACCGCGGCTTCAAGTTCGGGTAAATTCACCGGACTCATGCCAAGAGTCGAGAACTTCTCGGCTGAAGTATTGATTGCGAAATAATCTTCTGGATTGAGCGCTGCCGCGGCAATGAGCGCGACAACGCCAATCAATCCTTCAAGAAGCATGGCTCCGTAACCAATCATCCTAGCGTCCGTCTCATTCTTGATCATCTTTGGAGTCGTGCCTGTCGCGACCAGGGCGTGGAAGCCCGAGATCGCCCCGCAAGCGATCGTGATGAAGACAAATGGAAAAACTTTGCCCGGGATGATGGGGCCGCCGCCTTCGGTCCATTGGCTCAACGGAGGCATCTTGAGATCAGGTCTGACAAGAAAAACAGCCACGATCAGAAATGCGATCGTTCCTAGTTTCATGTACGAGCTCAAGTAATCGCGTGGACAAAGAAGAAGCCATACGGGCAGCACGCTGGCGATGAATCCATAAGCAGCGATTGCGAGCGTGATCTCTGTTCTTTCCAAACGAAAGAGATGTCCCCAACTTGATTCAGGAACGAACTTCCCGAAGACAACGGCTGCCAAAAGAACCGCCACGCCGAGGGCGCTTGCTCGTTTGATCGCGCGATCGGCTCCGCTGTGAATTTTGTAGATGTAAATCCCCATGCAAAACGCCAACGGAATGCTAACGGCGATCGTAAAGGCCCCCCACGAGCTTTCGGCCAGGGCATTGACGACGGCAAGTCCAAGGCCCGCGAGCGCGATCACGACGATGAACAAAATAGCGATGCTTGTGATTGCGCCAGCGATCGGACCTATTTCTTTTTTTGCGATCTGGGCGATGCTCTTGCCATCATGCCTGATGCTCGCGGTAAGCATCACGAAATCGTGCACAGCGCCTCCGATGACGACACCGATCACCAGCCACAAAAAGCCTGGCAAGAACCCGAATTGAGCCGCAAGCACGGGTCCGATCAATGGGCCGGCACCAGTGATGGCCGCAAAATGGTGGCCAAAGAGCACCCATCGATTGGTGGGGTAGAAGTTGTTCCCGTCATAATGCGTCGTTGCGGGAGTGGGGCGCCTGGGGTCTAGGGCAAGCACTCTGGTTGAAATGAACGCTGAGTAATAACGGTAGGCGATCGCAAAGACGCAGATGGCGCCGATTAAAAACGGAAGTACTGGCATGGGCTCCCTAGTAAATAAAAAATATTTATCTTTTCTTCGCGGGCGCTATGTAATGGCCCTTTTGGATCTTATCCAGGATGGAACGCAGTATTTCAAGGAACTTTTCCTGGTTATGTCCGGGAATGTTCAAGAAACGGATCCCAAGGTAGCGGATGGTGTTGTTTGTTTCAGGATTCTTTTCGAGCATCACCCTGCAGACGACGCCTTCGAAATCAAAAGAGTCAAAAGAGTCGCCGCGAGGCTCGATCTGCCCGATGATCTGTTTGGTAGGATAGAAAAAACTCGCCTTGGGATTCTCGGTGTACAGAAGGATGCCGTTAGGTGAGATGTTCGCGATATCAAATACGATCAGGCCATCGCTGGTGTCTACGATCGTTCTTAGAGGCATGCTCGGCACCGTGCTCCACGCGGGTATTCGCGGGTATTTTCGCAGGTAGTTCGTGGGGCAGTAGCCCTCGCGCAAGATGGCCTCGGTTAGCCTGGTGTTCTCAGCTTCATTGAGCTTGAACCTCATTCCAAGGTAAACTGCCTCTTGGGTGATTTCCGCGGTGAACTGCGCGGGCGTCGTGAAACTGAAGCGGTCTGAGGAAAGTACGTCCACCGTGACGGAGGTGTTTTCGCCGACATGATCCGTGGGATCGAAGTACTCCCAATGCAAGGCTGAGATCCCGTAACGAGAAACCCCATGGTTCAAATAGCTGAAATCCCTGTTTAAAGCGTTAAACGTGAAATTCGAGCGGATGAAAATCGGTGGCGGCACATGGATGATTCGCATAGCTGAATTCAATTGTAGCATGTCTAAAGATTCTTTTGAGTAGGTAGCCCTTTCCTATGATAAAGAGACTGCCGTGAAAAAGATCCTCATTTTCTCAGCAATTGGCCATCTGGGTTTTGGTCTTGTGCTTGGTCTTTGGATTTGCCCTTGGTTTGAGCGTTTGACCCCTGATCGTAGAAGTGTCGTGGACATCGATCTCATGGTGATCTCAGGAGGCCAGGCCACGGCTACCATGGCCGCAGGCAGAGAGGCCGCGAAGAGCGAGCTCCAGAAACGAACCAAGGTTCCGCCAAAAATAGCGGATATTAAAAAGGAAAATGATCAAGAGAGCCCATCGAAATACCCGGTGAGCGCGGTAAGCGCTATTGCCGCTAAGTCTGCGGCTGAGACTCAAGCCGATCTTTTAGAGATCAACCCTGAAGCCGCAACCTCTTTGTCGCTTTCAGTGGCCGACTACCTCAGGTGGGTGCGCGACCACAATGAATCCCCGGTTTATCCTCGAATCTCGCGGATCCGGGGCGAGCAAGGGAGAGCTATCGTTAGAGTCGTCGTCGGTCAGAGGGGCTCTCCGTTAGAAGCCGTTGAGCTTGAGCAGTCTTCTGGTTTCGAGCTTCTTGACCGAGTGGCGCTCGAGGCAGCCGGGCGTTGGCATTTCCCATCGTTTCGCGGTTCCCAGCCTCGCATCACGATATTGATTCCCTTCAAGTTTGCGCTCGATGTGGCAGAATAGTAGGGCATGAGCCCTCTTTCATCTTCAAGTCTTCTGGCAAGTTTTCTAAATGCATGTTCATTTTGGCTCAGAGACCATTTTTGGGGAAGACTGCGTTTGAGGCCGGCCATCACTTCCTCTGACCGTTTGCCCAAGAGCAAAGAAGAGATTTCGTTTTATTTGATGCTCATCGAACGCGGTTTATCTGACGCGCAGAGATCCGCAGCGGATCTCGTCGTTGATGTAGGGTGCCGGAATTGGGCCTACTTTGACGCATTGAAAAAGGGGTTTTCTCAAGCTCATTTCTTAGGCGTAGAGCTCGATGGAGGGCGTCGTTACTGGAATCTTTATCGGCGTCGCGATTACGCTGAAGGTTATGCCAGCAGTTGTGAAGCCCAATCCCGGGTCGCGCAATGCCAGTTCGGGGATTTC
>JBFMCE010000026.1:0-41634 GCA_040754655.1 Bdellovibrionota bacterium
GTCTTTTTCACAGTACGACCGCTGGTTGAACGGCTTCTCGATGAAAACCCCGAGGGCCTTGAACACCTTCGAAAACTCTCTAAAAACCTCCCCCAAACAGCAACCTCTTATGAAAACCTTGGAAAACAATTCATCTTGAATCGAGATCAACAATGGGCAAACCCAAGCCTTGCTCGCATGAACCCGTTCCTCCGATCACTTTACCAAAAGGCATTTAGCGAAGGGTTTCCTCGAAGCATTCCTCGAACTGTGAAGTTTAAGCGCAAACTCGACCGTCACACTTTGATCGTGGTTCATCCTATCGCTGGATATGACCTTCATGGCGTTTCGAAATCGGCGATCGACGCCGTGGTTAGAAAGTTCAAGGCCCAGAAAAGACCCGTCATTTATCTTCTGTCTGATGATGGCGAGCAAGATATTGAAACATTTCTCGAAGACCGCCACCCCACCTACGCCACATTTTCGGCTTACGGCGAACACAACTTGCCTATTGAAAGCGATGAGATCACTTTGGTCGGAGGGTACTTCAATCAATGTCTCGGTCATGCGCTCAAAGATGCCATCAGCAGGCACGATCTTTATTCAAAAGGCGCCCTTACGGCGCACTTCCACACCAACGCTATTTATGAATCGCGATCAGACCAAGAGGGAAAAAGCCTCATCTTGCATCAAACCATCAGTGCTTTTGAGCGCGAGAAACGGAAGGAAGAGTTTCTTAGGCTGATCGCCATCTCTATCCTTCTTCCAGACCCTAAGTCATTGAGACCGGCCGATTCTGGCCAACTTGAAATCACGGGTTTTCCCTATTTTGACTGGCAAGGCAGTGTTTCGACGAAGGATCACAAGGTCGAACTGTATCTTGATGGCGAGCTCATCGATACCGTTGGAAAAGGAAAGCTTATTCGCCTGATGTTTTGGCAAGACAAGCAGCCTTAGCCCGCCCGTCTCGCCCGCACCACCAATTGATACGCAACCGGAAGCGCAATCAACACGAAAGTCATGTAGACGACAAAGTAATGCCGCGGGATGAAGTGAATGTGCGCTACCGAGTGCTGGCGCATCACCACGTTCCAAAATGCAGCCGCGAGATAAGCCAAAACAACAGCCCCAAGCCCACGCTTGAATTCAAGCTTTGAAAGCACCTTACCGAAGTACCCCATCACCAAGAAAACCGCGCTCAATGCCATCAAATTATAGGCCGTGAACCCCGTTGCGCCATAAGTCTGACGGTTGTATTCTTTGAGCACCTTGTGCAGGCGAAGGTCACCTTGCGTAATGCCCTCAACGTGCTCGGCCCCCACCCTAAAACGCGCCCACTGCAAAAGATTCTCAATCACCCAGAGCGGTGAACCAAAATAAAGCGAGCTAATGAAAACCTGATACACGGCACCCGTGGTTCCACCGATCACCATCCAAACCAGAACCCTCATGCCCTGCGCTCGCGGCAGCCGCGTTAGCAGCAGACACACAAGGCTCGCGCACGAGATGAAAGTGAGCGGCACCCAATCCAAGTCAAAAAACATTTGAAGAAGGCCAACAAAGAATCCTAACGCACGCGCTGGCCAGGGTGATTTGGGTTTTGCATTCGCTAAAGCCAAGAGGCCCGCCACCATGAAAAGATAAAACGCCATCACATAACTATGGCCGTACAGACAGATCGACCATGCGGTAAGCGACTTCGGCACCATCAGCAATCCCAAGAGCAGCACACCAGCGAGGCTTGATTTCATGAACGCCGAAAACTCTAAAACCAGCAATAAAATCGCCAAAACCGTGAGAGTGTGCGGGATCAGCCGCCCAGCCCACAAGGCGTCGCGCCCAAACACCTTCATGAATCCCGCAAGCACAAGGTCAGGACCCGCCAGGTAATGGTTGTAAACAAAAGGTTCTGTGCGTTGTTTTCCGTCAGGATCATGGCCAAAGGGCGGATATGTGGGCAGCAGGAAGTTCTTGAAAAACCCATGATCGAGATAATGGTTCGCAGCAAAAATGGTCATGCCCTCAGTGCTCGAATCGGTGTGGAAGTGCGGCCTGTTGCCGTGCCGATAGGCGAAGAGGGCGCCCGAAAACCAAAAACCCGCGAGAACGACGAGTAAGACGGTCTTATGCCACTTCGGCCAAGCCTTAAAATGCGCTCTCGTAGACTCGATCCATCTCATTTTGATAGAGGCCTTATCTTTTCTACTTTTGAGTCAAAGCCGCATGTGCTGCCGCGAGTCTCGCGATCGGCACTCGGTAAGGCGAACAGCTCACATAATCAAGGCCTGCACGATGGAAGAAGTCCACCGAAGCGGGATCCCCGCCATGTTCGCCGCAAATGCCAACCTTGAGGTCGCGCCGACGCCCCTTCCCTAACTCAATCGCCGTAGTGATGAGCCTTCCGACGCCGACTTGATCCAACGTCACGAAGGGATCTTTCTCGTAGATCTTGCTCTCAATATAATCTCTTAAGAACATCCCACTATCGTCGCGCGACAAGCCATAAGTGGTTTGAGTGAGGTCATTCGTACCGAAGCTGTAAAAATCAGCATGCTCTGCGATTTCATCCGCAGTCAAAGCAGCCCGCGGAAGCTCGATCATCGTGCCCACCTTGTACTCAAGGCGAATGCCGTAACGGTTCATCACGTCCGTGCACTCTTTTTCGGTGTACTGGCGAATGAGCTTGAGCTCTCTCCAATCACCGACGAGCGGAATCATGATCTCGGGAACGATGCGAAGCCCATCGTTCTTTGCCAATTCGCAAGCAGCCTCCATGATCGCACGCACTTGCACGATATAGATCTCAGGATAACTCACCCCAAGCCTGCACCCACGGTGACCTAGCATCGGGTTGAACTCGTGCAAACTCTCGGCCTTGCGTTTTAATTTTTCAAACGGAACGCCGATCTTTCCTGAAAGCGTTCGCACTTCCTCATCAGTGTGCGGTAAAAACTCATGCAATGGAGGATCTAGCAACCGGATGGTCACAGGAAGCCCGCGCATCTCACGAAAAATCCCCAGGAAATCGCTTTTTTGCATGGGAAGGATCTTCGCCAACGCGCGTTCACGACCCTCTTTGGAATCGGCCAAGATCATCTCTCGAACCGCATCGATACGATCGGATTCAAAGAACATGTGCTCAGTCCTGCAAAGACCAATGCCTTCAGCACCAAAGGTTCGCGCCACTCTCGCGTCGTGAGGAGTGTCTGCATTGGTTCTGACGCGAAGCCTGCGGATCTCATCCACCCAAGTCATGAGCTCTTGGAAATAATGGTTCATCGCGGGAGGAATCGTTTCTACCCTGCCTGTGATGATCTCGCCGCTGCTTCCATCCAAAGTGATGTAATCACCTTCTTTGAGCACGCGGTCTGAGAGAGTCATTTCTTTGCGTTCATAAGAGATCTTAAGCGCCCCGCAGCCTGCCACGCAGCACTTGCCCATGCCACGAGCCACCACCGCGGCATGAGAGGTCATGCCACCACGAGCGGTCAGAATGCCTTCAGCGACACTCATGCCATGAATGTCTTCAGGGCTGGTTTCGGTGCGAACCAAGATCACCTTGCGGTTCATGTCTTTGACCCACTTCTCAGCCACGCCGGGATCGAAAACAATCTGGCCCGTAGCAGCGCCTGGGCTAGCAGGCAAACCTTTGCCCAAAAGGTCTTTTTTAGCCTTGGGATCAAGCATGGGGTGCAAGAGCTGGTCAAGTTGCTCAGGTTTTACACGAAGCACGGCTTCTTCTCTTGAGATCAAACCCTCGCGCACCATTTCTACCGCAATGCGTACCGCAGCCGCTGCCGTACGTTTGCCGTTTCGTGTTTGCAGCATGTAGAGTTTGCCCTTTTGGATGGTAAACTCGATGTCTTGCATGTCGCGATAGTGTTTCTCAAGACGCTGATAGACTTGAACCAGTTCCGCATATGCTTGCGGCATAACGCGTTCAAGCGTCGCGAGGTCTCGATTAGCCTCATTTTTTGAAGTTTCATTGATGGGCTGAGGAGTCCGAATTCCCGCAACGACGTCTTCGCCTTGGGCATTGACCAAGAATTCGCCAAAAAACTTTTTATCGCCCGTGGATGGATCACGCGTAAATGCCACACCAGTGGCGCAATCGTCGCCCATATTTCCGAAAACCATGGCTTGAACGTTGACGGCGGTTCCCCAACTCTCCGGGATATCATTGAGCCTGCGGTAAGTGATCGCACGTGGGTTCATCCACGAATTGAAAACCGCGCTAATCGCTCCCCAAAGCTGGTCTAGAGGATCTTCCGGGAACTTCTCTCCGGTTTGCTCAAGAACGATTCCTTTGTATTCTTTGACAAGCGCCTTCCAGTCAGCGGCCGAGAGATCCGTGTCGGCATGCAGACCTTTCATTTCTTTCTTTCTCTCAAGCGCTTCTTCGAAAAACTGCGAGTGCACATTCAACACCACGTCCGAGTACATGCAGATGAATCTGCGATAGCTGTCGTAAGCAAAACGTTCATCTTTTGAAGCCTGAACCATCCCATCCACGACTCGGTCGTTCAAACCCAGGTTCAAAATGGTGTCCATCATCCCAGGCATGCTGGCGCGAGCGCCAGAGCGAACAGAGACAAGAAGCGGACGTTCTGGGTCACCAAACTTCAAGCCCATCGCGGATTCTAATTTTTTAAGAGATTCAAGAACCTGACTTTTCAACTCTTCGGGGTATTTTCGCCCACTGGCGTAATAGTGAGTGCAAACTTCCGTTGAAATCGTGAATCCTGCAGGCACGGGCAAGCCGAGTTTTACCATGTCGTGTAGGTTGGCACCTTTTCCACCCAAAAGGTCTTTTTGAGAACCATCCCCTTCGGCTGCACCATTGCCAAAAAAATAAGTGTATTTTTTCGCCATTGGACTTAAACCCTCCAGGGCGAACTATATGGAACCAAGTGGCGTCTGTCTACTCGCATCTACAAGGTTTTCTAAGGGGAAAGGATGGGTCGGGTTTGAGGCCAGGAACGGGTACGGAATCGGGATCGGGCACTGTTAACGGCTAACAGCACAACTCACCTGGGATGAACCAATCGATAGACGATTGCACCAAGACGATCAGCAATTGAAAATACCTCTTTTTGATCAAGGATTTGCAAAATACTTTGCGTTTCTCTGAGTGAGCCCAGAGCAATGGCATAAAACCTTCTTTGTTCTGGTTGAGTTGTTTTTGCAGAACCTTCGCTGAGATTTAAAACCACACTCAAGCTTGCTCGATCAAGCTGATCTTTCAGATGGCGTTTTGCCTTCAACTTCTCGCATTGCTTGTAGAGCGTAAGCGCCAATTCATAGGCTTGAAAATTTTTGAGCATAAGTTCTTCTCTCCTTCATTTCAAAAAAATTGAGTTCACACCACGATGAGAACTCAATTTTTTTGAAATGAAGGAGAACATAAAGATGATTCAAAACTTTCAAGCCTATGAATTGGCATTACAACTCTACCGCAAGGTTGAGGTGATAGAATTAAAACACCATCTGAAAGATCAGCTAATGAGAGCAAGTCAGAGTGTCGTGCTTAATCTTGCAGAAGGTTCTGCAAAACCGACTTGGAAAGACAAAACAAGGTTTTATGCCATTGCGTTTGGATCAATTAGAGAAGTCCAAGCCGTATTTGACCTGATCTCTTTAGAAGATGCTGAAACACTAAAACTTACTGATCGTATTGCAGGCTGTCTTTATCGGCTTACTTACCGCAACCGACCACCGCATCGGTGACCGATTCGGAATCGGGATCGGGCACCGTTAACCGCTAACGGCTATCCGATTTCGGCATCGCACTCGGCAACGGCGACCGATTATCAGGCGAAGCGCTCACAAGCTTCAGCACAGCCTTTGAATGCCCCAACACATTCACTTCCGGAAAAACATGGCTGATCTTGCCATCAAGACCAATGATGTAAGTGACTCTCTTTGACATGATCACTCCCATCACGCCGTACTGACTCGCAACTTTTCCGCCCGTATCTGAGAGCAAAGGAAAGTTGAGCTCATGCTTTTTTGAGAAGTTTTGATGGCTTTTCACTGAGTCCACACTAACGCCAAGCACCACGGTATCTGCTCGTTTGAACTTTTCATTGTCTTCTTTAAAAGCCAAAGCTTCTTGAGTGCAACCCGGAGTGAAGTCGCGTGGGTAAAAATAAAGCACGACCTTTTTCTTTCCTTCAAAACTTGAAAGCGTGACCTGTTCACCCGTATCTGAAGGCAGCGTAAAGTCGGGAGCTTCTGCTCCTACCTCCAGCAATCCTTCGGTGGCCCCGAATAAATTCGAGATCAAGCCGTTACTGGATTCAGCGCCTGCAGGCGCGTTTTGCTGGCAGAAGGCCTCGACCGAACAGAAGATCAACCCCAATAGAACGACTGAGAAAATTCTTGAAAACCTGCGCATGCTCTTAAGTCTATACCTGAAGCGTCCAATTCGTAAGTTTTTCAGTGAGATATTCAACCAACCTTGAATTCTCGACCCGATCTTGGGTCTTAAGATCACGGTGACGCACGGTTACAGAGTTTTGCTCAAGCGTATCGAAGTCGACGGTCACGCAGAACGGAGTTCCAATCTCATCTTGGCGATAATAACGCTTTCCGATGCTTCCCGTCTCATCAAGCGTACAGCGGTATCGCTTTGAAACGTCTTTATAGATTTTCTCGGCAACTTCCATCAACCCTGGTTTTTTCATCAGCGGGAAAATCGCGACTTTATAGGCCGCAAGATTGGGATGCACCGCCAGAAACACTCGATCGGGTTCTTGACGATAAGCATCAGCAAGCGCGACCAAAAGACTGCGGTCACACCCGGCTGAAGTTTCAACAATGTACGGAACATAACGTTCCTTGGTGGCTTCTTCGAAGTACTCCAGTTTTTTCCCCGAATACTGCTGGTGCCTGCCGAGGTCAAAATCCGTGCGGTTATGAATGCCTTCGAGTTCTTGCCAGCCAAAGGGAAATTCATACTCAATGTCAAATGCCCGCTTCGCGTAGTGCGCCAGCTCGCCTTGGCCATGTTCGTGGAAGCGCAATTTGGATTTGCGAATCCCATTGTTCAAGTGCCACTGGATGCGTTGTTCTTTCCAGTATTCGAACCATTTCTCGTCTTCACCGGGTTTCACGAAGAACTGCATCTCCATTTGCTCAAACTCGCGTGTGCGAAAAATGAAGTTCCCCGGGGTAATCTCATTTCGGAACGCTTTTCCAATTTGCGCGATGCCAAATGGCACTTTTTGCCTTGAACTCGAAGCCACGTTCAAGAAATTCACGTAAATCCCTTGAGCCGTCTCAGGTCTCAAGTAGACGATGTTCGCCTCGCTCTCGACGGGGCCCATGAAGGTCTTGAACATCAGGTTGAACATGCGTGGCTCGGTCAATTCCCCGCCGCAATCCGGGCATTTCTTTGATTTTTGATTTTCTTCGGGAATCTTGTCTTCCCTGAAGCGCTGTTTGCACTTCTTGCAGTCTACAAGCGGATCAGTAAAACCCGAGACGTGGCCAGAAGCTTCCCATACCTTAGGATGCATCAAGATCGCGGCGTCCAGGCCTTCGACATCATCTCGATCGACCATCGTGCGCCACCAGAGTTGCTTCACATTGTTTTTCATCTCTACGCCGAGGGGGCCGTAATCCCAGCACGCGTTAATGCCGCCATAGATTTCCGAACTTTGAAAAACAACTCCGCGCCTTTTGCACAAAGACACGAGATCTTGCATATCACTCAGGCTTTTGATTTCACTCATGAAGGCGCATTTAACATGCGATTTGGGGTATTGCTAGGGCTCGTCTTACAAATAGGCGCTATTATGAGTTGGCTTGGGCCTCTTGCTCGAGTTCGCCAATGAACTGATATCCAATGCTCCTGACCGTTCTCACGTAACGCGGCCTACGAGGGTCGTCTTTGAGCTTGTCGCGCAATCGAGAGACCAAGATATCCACAGACCTATCCACAGTCTCCCACTCAATGCCTCTGAGCTGATCCAAAATCAGCTCGCGAGACAAGACTTGACCAGCGTTGCTCACCAAAAGTCGCAACAGATCAAACTCGGCCGTGGTCAATTCGACGGGTTGATTGTCAAGCAAGATGCGACGGCGATTCGACTGCAAAATCAGGCCTTGAAAGCGCCATTCCCTTGTTTCGAGATCCAAGAGCATATGGTCTCTCACCGGCGCCCGTCTTAAGATCGACTGAATCCGCGCCGCAAGTTCACGTGGTTCGATCGGTTTCGAAAGATGATCGTCAGCGCCTGATTCCAGCGCTTCAACCCGCTGTGAAATGTCAGTCGCATTGGTCGTAAGGATCAGCGGCACTTGGGATTCTCTTCGAATTCTCTTCACAAGCTCGAGAGCGTCTATTCCCGAATTTAAAATAATGAGGTGCGGCGCGCTTGGCTCTCTCAGAAAACGGGTGTCGCTAAATTCAGCCAACGCATTTACTTCGAAGCCCTGGGCCAGCAAATGCTCTCTCAAGGCTTGCACCCATTTTGAGTCAGAATCAATAATCAGGAGTCGTGATTTACGCATAGTTGTTTTGCTTTTTAAGAAAGTGTTACCCGACTTCGTATGGTGCAGCGAATCAAAACACGCAACAATTTGTATTGAACCCCTGCGTCGCCCACACAACGAACACAAAAGTTATAAAAGAAAATTATTCAGCTATTATGAATTTGAAAAAAATATCTTCTTTATGCCAGCAGAGCATAGAACTTCGCATACTCTCCTGCGCGTCGCATTAATTCATCATGAGTTCCCGACTCTTGAATTGTGCCACCAGCCAATACGAGAATTCGATCCGCGTTTTTGATTGTTGACAGCCGGTGGGCGATCACAAGCGTTGTCCTTCCGCGCATCAATCGCTCTAGCGCGATTTGAACGAGCTTTTCAGATTCCGTATCTAAACTTGAGGTAGCTTCGTCAAGAACGAGTATTGAAGAATCACGAAGAATGGCTCGCGCAATTGAAATTCTTTGCCTCTCGCCGCCCGAAAGTTTTTGTCCGCGATCTCCGACCAAGGTCTGAAGGCCTTGCGGAAGTCTTTCGATGAAAGGCATGGCCTGCGCCGAATCGAGCGCTTCGATCACTTGCGCTTGAGTCGCATCGCGTTTTCCGGCAGCGACATTATTGAAGATCGTATCGTTGAATAAAAAGACGTCTTGACTGACCAACGCGATTTGAGAGCGCAAAGATTCAAACGTCACTTCACGGACTTCAGTGCCATCAATGAATATCTTTCCTTCCACAGGGTCGTAAAAACGGGGCAGCAAGCTCACCATCGTCGACTTGCCTTGCCCGCTCCCGCCAACGATCGCGACGGTCTGGCCCCGAGTGACCGTGAAACTCACGTTTCGAAAGACCCATGGCAATTCAGCGGTATACCGAAAAGAGACATTGCGAAACTCGATCTGAGACTGAAAGGGCATGAGCGCTTTCGCGTGAGGCAGCTCGACGATCTCTGACCGCAGCTTCAAGGTTTCGTCGATGCGATCCGCGCTCGCAGCGGCCATATTGAGCTTCATATTGATGTCATTGAGATTGCGCACTGGATTGATCATCAACAGAAAACTGCTGAAAAAAGAGACGAGCTCACCAGGGCTTAGACGCCCTTGAATCACGTCACGGCCGCCGATGTATATGATGAGAGCCATCGCGGTAGCTCCCATCAACTCTACGGAAGGGCCCCCAATCTCTTCAACCTTCGCGGCTTTCAGCGCAAACATCACATACTGGTCGTTGCGCTCTTTAAAGCGTTGCCTAGCGAAGTTTTCAAGCGCAAACGCCTTGACGACCTTAAAACCGGTGAACGATTCTTGGAGCGCCGAATACACCCAGCCATTGGCCTCTTGCATTTTCGCGGCGTAACCCTTCATTAAAATGCCAGACCTCTTACCCAACCATGCAAGCATTGGGGCGATCACAAGCGCGATCGCGAGCAACTTGGGGCTTAAACGAAAGGCATAAATGAAAAGAGCCGTGAATGTGACGGAATCTCGAACCAAATTGATGAGATTGATCGTGCCCTGACTCACGTAGAAAACATCATTCGTGACCCTTGAAATGAGTTTCCCGACCGACGCCTCTGTGAAAAACGAGCTTGAAAGGTTGAGATAGTGGCCGAAAAGTCTTTCTCGAATATCCCGCATCACGCGTTCATTGGCTATTCGCGCCAAAAAAGCATGTGTGAACCTGACGACCACGTTCACCAAATACAGCCCGACCACGGCCAAAGACACCAGAAGCAGCGCTCGAGAGTCTTTCTGCACCAAAACCGAGTCTGTCATGTATTTCAAAAGCGGCGCCGTGCTGAAGCGAATCGCCGAGAGAGGAAGAGCGAATATCGCCGCACCCAGCAAGAGCTTCCACTGGGGTTTTAGAAACGGGATCAACTTGAAAAAAGATTTCATTTCAAATCCATTTAGCCCAAGCTAAAAAGGAAGTCATGCAGGAATCGATTCTCGTCGTGGGCGGCGCAGGTTATATCGGAAGCCACACGGCGAAATTACTTGAAAAGCGGGGTTATCGTCCCGTCATTTTAGACGATCTCAGCACCGGCCATCAGCCAGCCGCTCGCTCGTTGCCATTCTATCAAGGCAGTTATCATGATACTTCGCTTCTCAAAACGATTCTGACCGACCACAAAATCAACACTGTGATGCACTTCGGCGCCAAAGCGATCGTAGGCGAATCGGTTGCGAATCCTCTTCTGTATTATTCGGCGAATGCGGGCGGAACATTGCGGCTCTTTGAGGCGATGATTGATGCGGGCGCAGGCCATTTTATTTTTTCCTCGACTTGCGCGACCTTTGGGGAACCCAAGGAAGTGCCGATCCACGAGAACGTCACGCAATCTCCGGTGAATCCCTACGGACAGAGCAAACTCTTCGTGGAAAAAATCTTAAAGGACATCCACAAAGCTCATAAGATCAACTCGGTCATCCTTCGGTATTTCAACGCGGCCGGCGCCGATCCCGACGGGGAACTGGGCGAAGACCACAAGCCAGAAACACACCTCATCCCAAAAGCTATTCAAGTTGCGCTGGGGCGAGAGAAGAAACTCACGGTAAATGGAAAGGATTATCCCACGAAAGACGGCACGTGCATCCGCGACTATGTGCACATCAACGACCTTGCCGATGCTCATATTCGCGCAATGGAATACTTGTGGAAAAACCCCTCGTGTTCAGATTTCAACCTGGGCTCAGAGAAAGGTTTCTCGGTATTAGAAGTGATCGAGGCGGTGAGCAAAACCGCCGGGAAGCCAGTGGCGCACGAGTTCGGCCCTCGAAGGCCCGGAGACCCGCCAGTATTGATCGCCGATTCAAAAAAAGCCAAACAAGTCTTAGGCTGGGCCCCCAAGTTCAGTCTCGAAGAAATCGTGGCGACAGCTTATCGGTGGACGAAGGAGCATCCCGACGGTTATGACATCTAAAAACCACCCCACACTTTTTCTCGACCGAGACGGCACGGTCAATATCGATATAGGGCCTCGTTATATCAATGACCCTAAAGACGCTTCACTCATTCCTGGCGCGGCCCAAGCGATCATTCGCGCGAGGGATGCGGGTTTTAAGATCGCGCTCGTGACCAATCAAGCCGGCGTGGCGAAGGGGTTTACCGCGAAAGAGAACCTGCCTATCGTGCATCGGCGCATCGAGGAGCTTATTCGCCAGGAGTCGGGCGTTTCACGCTTTGCATTCGATGACATCCAGGTTTGCGTCCACCATCCCGACGAACGCTGCAAGTGCAGAAAGCCCGAAACCCAGATGCTCGAAGCCTCGATCGGAAAACTGGGGACGGAAATTGAACGCTCTTTTTTCGTCGGCGACAAATCAAGTGACCTGATTTGCGCTCACCGCATGGGAATGCGCTCGATTTTAGTGCGTACCGGGCATGGCAATGAAACGGCAGAAGAACTCTCATCGCTTCCGGGGATTGAACCGGTTGGAATCGTGCCCACCCTCGCCGAAGCGGTCGATCTAGCGATTCGGTTGAGAGACGCTCTCTTGCGATAATGGTCCCATCAATGCCTCGTTCAGTAGCTTCCAGCTCTTGAGACCCGATGGCGGAAGCCCTGGGATGTGATGGTGCAAGAAGTCGGAAAGCAATCGATACAGAGGCAGATGTTGCGAGGATGAGCCTTCTTGGGCGAGCTCCTTGAACGGTGTCATCGTGAGTTTGTGGAAGAACAACAGGATCTCGCCTTCCAGCGCGACTTTAAAGCGTCCCGCGGAACACTCGTGGCAAACCATTCCCCCCGCTTCCGAAAACCAAAAAAACGACGCGCCCTCTTGAGTTCGACTTTGAAAGGCCACCGGCGGCGCGATTTCATGCGCGCCACGCGAGCACTGCACGCATCGAAGCAAGCTTGGCGGATAACCAAGCGCTTTGAATGCTTTGCAAAGAAACGCGTTCACAGCCAAGAGCAGCGGCATACCGGAGTCGAGTTGGAACAAGAAATTGCTTAAATTGATGAACATCTCGCGCGAGGGCGCATGAGATTCAAGAAGGCGCAGGCAAAACTCGGCAGCAAAACTCGCCGCCGTGAAACGTTCAAAGTCGCGGTGCAAGTTCCTGAACTCATAGTGAGAGGTCGCTTCATCAATGCGGGCCATCTCGGCGTTGGGCTTTTGCACAAAGTGAACGCGAGAGCACGAGAACACGTCGAGCGTTCCGCCGAAGCGCCGCGAGTTCACTCCGCCCTTGGCAAGACCCGTGATTTTTCCGTTCTGTTCGGTTAGGCAAACGGCGATTCGGTCACGGTCTTGGTAAGGATACGTCTTCAAGACGATGGCAAGATCTGTGATATGCTGCACGCGAGTGAATCTAACACAGTCAGGCATCGCTTGGCGACCTGGCAAAATACCAGTTCCAAAGGACTTACAAATCTAACGCCCGGCATAAAAATACTATATCCGTAATTCCATGCATCGCCTCATTCCTGCGTCATCGAAAGAACGGCCATTCCCGCATTGACTATCCGTGAATGGTTGGAAACCATCTACGCAATCAAGGGGGAAAATATGATCCGTTTAAAACCAATCCTGGCGGCAGTCGTGTTGCCAGCGCTATTGCCCGTCTTGGCAATGGCGAATTCGCTTTCAGCAGAGCCTTTTTTCAAACACTTTACGGTTATGCGTGACTCGAAAGGCAACGCGGACCTCATCATGATCAATACGAAGCCGCAAGAAGTTCAAATGTCGGCATATCTTGAAGAGCTTCAAGGCATGGTGAGCTTCGCCATGAGCGAGAATCTTCTCGACGAGAACGCTCTCGTTCAAAACTTCGACGCCCAAGACCTTCAAGCGTGGCCGAAGAACTACCAGCGCGCTGCCGGCAGATCTTTGAAAGAGTTGCAAACAGTCGATCTCGAAGGCATAGCGAAAGACAAGAAATTCAGTTCCGTGATGAAGAGTGTGGGCTCTATTTTCAAGAAACACCTCATGGGCTCGAAGGTCGTGGCCAACTTGAATGACAAGCGCTTTTTTTATTCGCGAGCAGGATTGAGCCAAGTTCTTAGCATCGCGCAACAATACATCGAGCAAAGGATTCCTCCGTCACAAGCGCTTGAACTCGCGAAGCTCTTGGCTGGACGCGTGGCTCACTCGATCCAGACGCGAAGGGCTTTCCATCAGTACATGCTCTTGCATTATCTTGAGAACTTCGAGCCCAAAGACCTGGGCTTGACGGCCCAGGAAGTCGCCCGGGCGAAGTCTTCAATCTATGAATCAAAGATCCCGGGTTACGCGTTTTGGCAGAGCAACAAGGCGAAGAGAACTTGGGATAAGTTTGGAACCGCTCACTTTGACCGGACGGTCGCGGCGGGTGGCGCAAGACTGGCCCGGAACAAAAAGTTCTACGAGTTTGATCAACGCGTGAACTACGCTTTCAGCATCGTGAGCGAAAAAGGAAAGAAGAAGATCGTAAACCTCATGAATCCCCGATTCATGTACTCAAAAAAGCCGTCTGACGCTTACTTCTTTGACAATCCTTACCGCGTTCAAAGACAGCGATTGCTGATCCAACTTGCGCAGATGGGTCTTAGATTTGTGCCAGTCGCTGACCTTCCGATGCTGATCGCCAAAAGCGCATTGAACTCTTTTTTGAGTTCGATGTACGTGCCTCATCAGATCACTGAAGGCGCTCTTTTGGCTTATTTTGAAACCGTCAAAGACGCGGTTGGCGCAAAAGCGCTCGGCGAGGCGATCTCAGATCCTACTCTCATGCAAGACCTCGCAATGCCATAATCGTCTTTTGTTCAATGAAAGAGGGTTTCACCGTCGAAAGACTGGTGAAGCCCTCTCTTTAAGGCCGATCCGACATCAAGCCGCTTGAAACCTTCTCGAATTCATTCGAATCCAGTCTAAAAACACCGCAAGAGCTACCATCCCAGTCTGTCTCGACCTTTCAAGACCGCCCTCGAACAAAATGAGGGTTGGGATGCTTTGAACATGGTAAGCGTCAGCCGCCAAAGGATGATCTTGGGTATTCAATTTCGCGAAAACAACTTCACCCGCCAACTCTGAGGCTGCATTTTCAAAAATCGGCGCGAACGCCCTGCAGGGCGCGCACCAAGGCGCCCAGAAATCAACCACTACGGGCAAAGGGGATTTTGCAATCAAAGTCATCAACTCTGAACCTCTCACTTCGTTGACGCCGTCATGAAGAGGAAGATCAGCTTTGCAATTTCCGCAGACCGCCAAGCGACCGGGTTGCTCTTCGAGCGGGATGCGATTTAGTTGCCTGCACGATGGGCAAAGTGAATAAGTCGTTTCAAGGCTCATGACCAAATGGGATTGCAAAGAAAATGCCGGCTAACTATCGCGCGGCGGTGTCGCTGTTCGCCCTGAACCCTTGACAAGTCGATGGCCAGCTCCATCTTACTTTTTAACGAATGACGAACTTAGACTTCAGGGAGGTCAATGAATATGTATTTGCTGCAATCCACTCGTAAACCTAACGGTTTTTTCCCATCACTTTTTGACAACAGCGCTTTTTTCTCTGGCTTTCTCGACGAAGGCTTGAGGCCGCCGCAGCGACTCTCTTGGCCCGCCATCGACCTGGTAGAGACAAAAGGCACCTACGTTGTTGAGGCTGACTTGCCTGGGATTGAAGAGAAAGACATCAAAATAGAATTTGTTGATGGAACGCTGCGCGTCGAAGCATCTCGGCAAAAGTCGGTCAACGAAGAAAATCAAGATGAACGGAAAGTTCATTTGAACGAGCGTCAGTCTTGGACCTTTAGGCGCAGCTTTGAATTTGGCGATGTCGTTGACGCCGAGAAGATTCACGCATCTTTCAAGAATGGCACGTTAAGGATCGAGGTCCCAAAACAAGAACGAGCTCTTCCAAAACCGATACAGATCAACGTAGCTCGACACTGATTTTTCTCCACAACCCGTAACCCTAAAAGAGTCCAAGAGCCTCCGGTCCGGGGCGCTTGGACTCTTCCCCCGAACCCAATGATACGCGCCGCATCACTTCCCAACAAACCTGCTTATGCCTTCGGCGGCTTTGGCTTCTTCATAGACTTGATTGAAAAGACGTTTATGCCGCTCTTTCAACCAAAAGAGCCGGGCAGCCCGTTCCGCGCCAAAGGGAAACGCCTTCTGTGCAGCCTGAAGCGCACGAATTTCACGGTATAAAACATCTCCTTCAGCTTCCTTCAACTCGTGCAACTTTCGATGCCGTACTTGAAGTTCAACAATATGCGTTTTACCTGGAGCATCCGGGCGGGGAAGAGCAAGGTTGAACTGCCAATCGCGATAACCTAGTTCCCGGACATTGCTTTCGAAACGCTCCTCTTCTTTCACAATCTCGATCTTCTCGCGCGCAGCCAAATCACGAACGAATGCCACGACTCGAGAAACTTCCGCAAAGCTCCCTGCGACAACAGCTCCCCGGGTAAAATCAAGGATTTGAGAGTAGTCTCCGGCTTTTTTGGAATCGGCTTTTTCCCCCGCGCGTTGGGAATCTTTGATCGGCGCAAGGATCACCTCAACATCAAGTTCACGAAAAATCGTATGCAAGAATTTCCGCAAAATGGGTTCGACCAGTTTTGCTTCATGGAACAATTGATCACGATTGCGAGAGTCTTGCGTTCGAACTGTGCGAGACGACGCGGTGGAAAGATCGAGAAGATGCTCACAGCGAGACCCTGGCGGGACTTCGATGGGGTTCGCGAAAGCCAAATTGGACACAACCAACACTGCTGCAAGAATCAAAGTGATGTTCAAACTGTATTGCAAGGGACGATGAAATAAAGACCCTATCTCCCGGTCGAGATCTCAGCAAGACGTAGACCAAAGCAGCTGTCTCGAAAGAACTTATTTCTGCAATTAAATCAACGAACTAAAAAAGGTTACGAAAATAGTTGGATAAATATTACCAAGCCAAACATGTAAGTTTTATCAAACTCCGTAGCATGGTCATGAAAAATTTATAAGCCTGACTCTAAGAAGACGACCTCACCTAAAATGAACTTCCGCCGACACCGCTGCCTACCGGAGCACCCAATCCAGGCTGGCCAAAACCGGGCATCTGCTGACCAAAGCCAGGTTGTCCATACATGGGCGGCTGATAAGCCGGCTGCGGATGCAGGTAACTTGTAAATGGATTTTGTGGAACACCGAAACTGGCTCCAGCGCCTGCTCCTGCATAAGCGTATACGGAAGGGGGCGCAAAACCGCTCGATATGTATTGAGGCGCATAATACTGATTTTGCCCTAACATGTAGGGATAGGAATAAGGATAGCTGTACGGATAGGAGTAGTTGTAACCAAGATTCGGCAACATCGAAAAACCACCCATGATGCCTGGGCAAAGAATCGCTCCGCCAAGGGCACCGCCTCCCCACACGCCGCCGACCGGGGCCATTACCGCGTGGGTTCTTTGGGAAGTCATGGTCAGGGAAATCAACGAAAATGAAATGAAAAGAATCACGACCCGCTTGAACTTTGACAACAACAACATAATCTACTCCACATCAACAACGGACAGCTTCTACAACAACGGCTTTGAGAGCTTCTTGCCTCGAAAGCTACAGCTACTAACTACGGATATGAAGCAAGCAGCGTGCCGGTTTTCAAAACGCCCCTTCGCATGCATGAAGCCCCTCGAAATGCGACTCAAGATAGACAAGTGTACAAGCCGTAGACAGGAGAAACGACCTGTAAACGCCCTCTACAGGTGCCTGTTCTTGCATCGACTCGTTGATAAGCGCGCGAACCGCCCGAACTATTCCCCCAGTCATTTCAACTATATCAGTTGATACGCAAAAGACCTTCTCCGGCACATCCCTTGCTTTTACTTTGAGTCAGAGAGTGTGGGCCTAGAGCAGTATGAAAACAGGCAGTTTTTTATTGAGCATGGGAATCATTTCGCTTCTCACCGCTTCGGGATGTTCCAGGGTCTCGGACGTTCCGACAATACAGCATGCCTCTTCATTAGAGGCTGCGCCCGTCGGCTCAGAAGCAAAATCTTATCTCACGGATGACGCCTATGACGAACTGGTCGTCGAAATCGTGGCCGTCGAGGGATTCGAACCCAGCGACGAAGCTCTCGTTCATTTACGGTCGTTTCTCGAAGCGCGCCTCAATAAGCCGGCAGGGATTCAGATCGTCGTAGCTCCACCGATTCCGCCCACGGGGCTGAGTTCGATCTCGGTCGAGCAAGTTTATGGGCTTGAGCAAAGGCACCGCACACAATACCACTCTGGCACAACCGCGAGCGCTTTCTTCTTGTTTCTCGATGCCCCTTATTCAGCAGACGGCGCTGATTCACAAACACTGGGAATCGCTTACACGCCAACCTCAATGGCGATCTTTGAAAAAACGATACTCGACCACACCAATATGGGCGCCGCCCGCATGCGACGCCGCGTGGTTGAAGGAACGATCTTGACCCATGAATTTGGGCATATCCTGGGCCTGGTGAACATCGGAACGCCGATGGTAAATGATCACGCAGATCATTCTCATAGCGACGGGCACTGCAACAACCCAGACTGCATCATGTATTACGCGATCAATACGACCCGTGGTTGGCCAGACTTCGTGTTTTCGGGTTTCGTCGTACCGCCACTAGACCAAGAATGCATTCATGACCTGAAGGCAGCCGGCGGAAAATAGCGCTCAAGAACGCTAAGAACGAAATCCTGCCTTCAATTCCTTATAGAGTTCCATTTCCCAATCCTGCAGCTCAGAAACTTGGACCGCCTCAAACTCAGCGCGCGCGGTTTTAGGTCTGCCATGCCTCCATGCCATCCGAGCCAAGAAGAGTTTCGCATGAGATCGGTATTTCTTGCTTTTCTCGGCCTCTCGCAAGAGTGAAACCGCGTTCCACGGATCGCCGTACGCCAAACGAATGTATCCCAAGAGCAATGATCTCTCGGCTACGCTTGAAGCAGAGTGAGCGGCGGCTTCGGCGGTCGCCCACGCTCCGATATCGAGGTAACGCTGCACCAGCGCCAATCCGGAGAGTTTGTTTTGTTTTGCGTTCTTTTGCGCTTTAACCACTTGGTCCGAATCCGTCTCGTACTTCTCGGGAAAACATTTTTCATCCGAACAAAGAGCCGATGCCAATTTCTTTTCGCCAGTTTCAAGGGGAGGAAGATAAGCCAAGTCGTCTCGTTGTTTCTCACAAAGGTCTCGTTCTTGACGCTCGATCTTTTTTATTTCATCCACTTTTGATGAGAGCTTGGCCAAGAAGTCTTTCCACTGTGGAGACGCGATCGCAGGCTCCTTGAGCCGCTCTAAGCTCGATGCCGCCTTGCCACTGAGGGTGGGCGCGCGACAAACGGCCTCAACTGACACCTGCGGCAAAGCGCTTGAGATGAACTTTTTCAATTCTTGTTTTTGCGTTTCGAGGAGCCGAAGCGCTTGGCCGACTTGTTCGACCCTTTGTTTGAGTTTGTCTTGGACTTCAGAGCCGGTTGACTTTGTCGACGCAGGGGAACGGCCCTCCGTGAGCGTCGAGGAAACCTTGATGACTTCCTTTGGATTCGAATGCAGCACCTTCACCCAAATCGATGCGAGCAGAGAATTTGATTTGAGGTGTTGATAATTCTTCTTGAGGTAGGCCGCAATCTGAGGACCGGCTTTGTCTTCGTCGGCACCTGCCCGGTCATAAAGGTCGCGAACCAAAACCCAGACGGCGGGCACCGAAGGTTCTTGATTGGCCAGGGCCTGCGCCTGCTTCCAAGCGCCTTGAAAATCGCCGTTCAAAAAATGAAGCCTGGCGATGGTAAGCCGTTTTTCTTTATTGGCCCCGGCTTGCGTCTGCAAGAACTTCGCAGTCACCGCCTGCAGCTCGGGGTAGTTGTAAAAGCTTCCGTGCAAAAGCAGCGACTCCCAAAGAAGGGCCTCATGTTGCTCAGGATTTGCAGAATACCCGGCAGCAAGAGAAAGCGCGCGAGCACGCTCAATCGGCTCTGAAATCGCCTCAAAAACCTCTGACGCGCGCCCAAAGGCTTCAAACATGAGTTTGGACCTTTCCGCGTCCAGCTTTTGCGCAGCCTCGATATTCACCACGCTTTTGAAGCGTTTAAACTCAGAGACAAACTCATCAGCCTCTTTTGGAACCGCATAACTCAACAACATATTGTGCCACGCTTTGAGAGTCACCAGCGGATCCGCATCAGCCTCGATCGCCCGTTTGTACCAATGCCTCAATTTAACGACGTCCGTCTTTTTCTCTTGTTGCTCAAACGCCGCTTGAAACGCGCTTTCTTGGCGAATGCTTTTGATCGTCGAAGCAAGAGGCTTGCCGTCTTTGGCTTTCAAGGAAGCCTCGATCGAATCTTTCAAGAGATCGCCTGCGAGGTCGTAAACCACATCCCAAAGTTTGTCTTTGTACAAACGATGGTTGAATGAGAGATATTGATCAATATGTTCCTTCGTGAATCCTTCTTCTTTCACCGAATCGACCAAGTATCGGCTCGCCTCATCGTAGTTTCGACTGTGGAATAAAGCTTCCAAGTATTGCAGTTCAGCCAGAGCGCGTTGGGGCGTCTTTTTGAAGCGGTCGATATACCATTTAGAGGCTTTGGCGATTTTCACGTAATCGTCTTGCGAAACCGCCTTTGCGTCGCTCTTCTCGGTAAGCTGCTGGATCAATCGCAACGTGCTTAACGCAGCGTCATTGCGGTTCTCATACTTTTCAATTTCAGCCGCCCGTTGGTACCAGTGAACGGCTTCCCAAACTTTTCTTTGTTGCTCGTGGCGCTGAGCCCCGAAGAACCAGACATCGCCCTCGACAGAATCCGGGAAATGTTTCTGGAAACTCTGATGCAAAGTATCGGTCGATTGCCAAATAGCGGCATCATCGGTCTTTCGCGCCTCTTTGTGGACCGTCAAAACCACGTTGGAGATTTGTTTTTCAAGCTTCGAATATTTTTCGGCTGGCGACTTCGATTCAAAGCCGGGTAGCTTGGGCGCGAACTCATCCAAGGCCTTTGACAAGAGATCGCGCCGCCCCAAGCCAAGCAAGGCAGACAGCAGCTCATTCATCCAGTCAAACGATTGCTCAGAGCCCGGATTCTCGGCGAGGATGGCCCGCCACATTCCGACCGCATCTTCGTATTTTCCTATCTTTTGATAGGCGTGCGCAAGCTGCTCCTGAGCCGCGATCCATTCCGACGGCTTGTATTGAAAGAAAGCCAACTCTTTGCGAGCGGCGGCATGGGGCATGATCTCGGCCAACATGATCATTAGATCTTGATGGGCCTCTTTCACAAGATCGCCCTGCATCTTGTCTTCTTTCGCGTCACCAACTGAACGGTAGTGAAGCACCAAACGCTCTAAATGCCGCAAGGCTTTCCATTTTTCTTGTTTATTGTAGAAAGACCAGGCCGACTTATAAACGCCGTAAGCCGCCTTCTGAGGCGATCCCACCTTTGCAAGCTGGGTGTAAGCCTCTAGTGCGCGGTCGTGTTCGCCGTGTTCAAAGTAATAATCGCCCAAGAGCTGATAGGCATCTTCCCGGTACTTCCCTTGCGGGTACAACTTCGTCAGTGCCCAAAGTTTGGGTAAGACTTCCTTGTAGTTCTCTTGTTCCCACAAAACCGCGACCGACAAGAAGAAGGCCTCTTCGGTAAGCTGGGGGCGACCCGATTCGATCGACCTCTGAACCCACGGCGAGATCCAATCATTCGCTTTGTTCAAAGCCTGCATGGATTGGGAGAGGTATTTCACTGCGTCTTGCACTCGGTAAGAACTTGAAAGGTTCCAATACACTTCGGTGGCGAGAACTGCCAACCCCTGATCGCGGGCGCCAGCGGGCACGCTTTCCACATAGGAAGCGATCTTATTGAGGGTTTTCACCTTCTGCTCAAACGACGACTGCGACACCTCAGAGAGGTAGACATCGAACCACGCCTGAGCGAGCACTTTAAAGCGCACTGTCTCAAGACTGTTTTGACCCAGCAGCCTCAACCCCTTCAAACCAGTGAATTTGATCCCCTCGGCCAGAAGGGCGGCCTGCTTGGTGTCTTGCTGAACCAATGCAAGATAGGCAGCCTGAAGTTGCATTTCATTTTGAAGGTCGCGACTGAGCCTTTCTTTGATGCTTTCAAGTTTCCCTAGGTTTGACTGGGCATTGGAACTTTTTTTGAGTTTTAAATAGGCCCAGTTCATCTCGAGCATCGCGAGGGCATAGTATCGCGACGTATCGGACACGCCCTTATAATAATGCACGGCCCTTTCTAGCTCGTCAGCCTCGTAATAAGCTCTGCCCAAAAGCAAGTAAGACAGTTCGCGCCAGAGCGAGAACGAACCCGTAGTGCCGATGTAAAGACGAGCGGCCTTCGAATTCGAAGTATCGGTAAGCCCGCTGTAACTGCCTTTCACCAAGAGATTTTCAAGGGTTTTGATCACGTTGATCCGCTGATCAAGACGCTCGCTAGGATTCGCGCCTTCAACGAGGCGGTCTCGCAGCAACGACTCAACGACGGTTTTCACGGCGTAGTCAGGATGAGACGACGGGATGTTCCAAGACTTTGCGCCCTCCAAGGCCCGAGCGCTGCCTGATCCATCTATTGAAACGATGCCAAGAACGCGTTCGATCTCGTTCAGCGATAGTGAGCCTGATTGGACTGGAAGCAAACTTGAAGCGCTTGCCGTCGACGCGATCATCAACAACGTCGTGAAAACCCCTTGAGAGCTTCTCATAAGTCTCATGCCGCCTTCTGCTCCTCGGTGCTCGTTCGCAACGTATCAATCACATATTGGGCGATTTTCCGTCGCAAGACCGGATTCAGTCTCAAGAAATAAAGGCCATAAGCCTCAGCAGCGGTATCACGCAGAGTACGCAACACCACCGAACGCGCCGAGACGGTTCCAAGCCCTGGCGCATTTCGAATCGTAACCACCACTTCTTCGCCCTTCTCGAAAAGATCGAAATTCTCGAGCCGGATCGACACGCCTTTTTCGCTGATATCGATGCAGCGAGCGACGTAATAATTCTTCTCATTGTGAACGATCACTTCCGCGGCAAGCGGCGCTCTGGGAAAACGGCGATAAATATTCTCGATCCCGTACTGACCCTCCTGAGTCGACTTCAACTTGACCGCGCGCTGTTGACTGAGCAGGCCACGGCTCTTCTTTCGCGGCAGGCCGCAACGCGGATAACCCACCATAGCTTCCTTGAATTCAGCGATATCGGCAAATCTTTGCCACTTCTGACCTTCAAGATGAAATCCCCAAGTAAAATCATCGGCTCTTAGCTCGCCTTTTCGGATGCGCTCGACCAGTTGTTCCGTTGTGAACGGCCCAGTAGGCTCGGAGCCATCCTTATCGGGCAGATACCACTCGTGTTTTTCCAACATAGCGATACTCCTCTTCAAACTCTCTTCGGCATGTAGAAGAAAGTACTAAAGTTTTTTTAAAAATTTCCGAAACGTACTCTTGAGCCAGGAAAATTCCTAAGGCTGGCCGAACAAACATTCGCCACGACGGCTGGCCACATCCAAGAAGGGTGAAATAAGATTTGTTGGTTAGGGCCTTACAAAAAGGGGGCAGTTTTTCTTATGTTCAATCCATTCATCCAAAAACAACGCTTGATCATTCTTGCGGCTTTCATCTCAATCACATCTTTGGCGCGCGCCGAAGAGGCGCCTCGCGCTCATTCGACGAAAAACGGACACGGTTTTTATTACGACTCGAAGAGCCAGCAATACTTCACCAACAACAAGGCTCAATTCTCTGTTCGCCCCATCGGTGGAGAAAAATTCATCGAGCGTATTGAAGTGAGCGTGGATGACGGGAACTTTGAATCGTATTCGGGAAAACTCAGTTTCAGCCAGGAAGGACCGCACATCCTACGTTTTCGAGCCGCCGACCCGGTTCTAAACTGGAGCCCCGTTCAAAGCTTCAGGGTGCATGTCGACCTCACCCCGCCTTCCAGCAGCTACAGCTGGGAAGGCATCAGCTACAAATCAGGCTCGACCCTTTATGTCAGCCCAAATGCCAAGCTCTCAATCGTCTCGCAAGACAATCTTTCGGGCCCTTCACGAGTGCTTTGGAAACAAGATGAAAAACATAACGCAAAAAACTTTTCGGGAAGCGCTCAATTCTCCCGCGAAGGCGAACACCACGTGCAGTTCGCCGCGACTGACAACGTTGGGAACCAAGAATCTTGGAAGGAATTGTCGTTTATCGTTGATGGCAAGGCCCCAGAGACCCAAGCGGTAGTGAAAGGCGTTTCTTATCAAAAAGGCAAAGAGGTTTATTTCAGCAGTGGAAGTTACATCGTGCTTGAAGCCAAAGATGGTTCGGGTTCCGGCGTTCAGACAATCGAATACCAACTTGAAGACGGCGCCATCAGCACCTACACCCAACCCATCATGATGTCGGGATCGAGAATGAACCTGCGCTATCGAGGCGTCGATCTCGTAGGAAACAGGGAGAGCTGGAAAACCATGAGCGTACAAGCCGATCTCAACCCGCCTCGGCTTGCCGTGCGGGAAGCCGGCAGGTATGTTTCGGTTTCGGGAAAGATATTCGCTCGCCCCGGTTTCACCATGAAAGCTGAAGTCCAAGACTTCGAAAGCGGCATCAGGGAAATCGCCATCAGCCGCGACGGGAAGTCTTTCGACAAGGCAATCAAAGCGGAGTTCACTTTCGACAAGGAAGGCGAATACCAATTCGCCGTCGAAGCGCGTGACCATGTAGGCAACCTGACGCGATCCGATCCGTATGTCATCGTCATCGACAGCACTCCTCCGGTTTCAGACCTGAAGACGGCCGAAGCCTTGGTTACTCGCGACAACGTATTCCTTTCGTCCCTGCCAAACAGCTTCTCAGTGCACAGCACGGACCACGGAGTGGGGGTTGACCGCATCGAGGTGAGTTACGACGGCAAACACTTCACGCCGCTGACGCAAGCCATTGATCTGGCGACCTGGAAGGATGCCCGTCAGACGATCTATTACAGAGCCGTCGACCGTCTTGAAAACAAAGAGCAAGCGCGATCAATGACCTTGCAAGTCTTGACGCAAGGGCCGAAGGTCGACCTCTTCGTCGAGTCCGAGAACTTGCCAAACGTTCCTCTTTCAAACCTCTTGAGAAAATATCAGCAGAAAGGAGAGCCAGAATCTGAGAGAGCTCCGGCTTCTTCCAGGTAACGGCGGATTCCGCATGGTGGGTTTGAGAGTCCTGATTTTGCTGGCATTGACGACAGTGACTGTCACGACGGCGACGGCCGCCGATGGCAAGGATCAAACAAAGACGGGTCATTCTTCTGGGAAGACCAAGATCAAGTATCGAAGCTTCACTCAGATCGATTTCTCTGAGCAAACCGTCGAAGGAAAGGCAAGATCACCAGAGATCTTCTACATCTTCCAGCGGAAGCGCGCATCAGGATACCAAATCGCAACGACGCCAAAACACCTTGACGAGCACCGCGATGAAACCCTGCGCGTGACACAGAGGGCACTGCGACAATGAGCAACGCCGCGCTTTACAGAGTCAATCCCGTTTCGCAAGAGGAAGAGTTCCTGGCCTCAGTGGGCAAGGAGCAGCTTTGCATCGGAAAAAGCGATGCGGCGGACGTTCAGTTGAACGATCTGCGTTGCAACGGAATACATGCGATCCTTGAAAAGACCGCAAAAGCGGAAGACTATCTTCTGCTCGATCTGGGAAGCCACTTTGGAACTTACCTCAATGGTGAACGTGTTCAAGAAGCCAGGGTGAAAGCCGGCGAGATGTTCGTCATCGGCAAGAATCACCTGGTAGTCCGGGAAAACTCGCAAGTCCCGGATGCTCTGCAGGCAAACCAACTCGCGCAAAACCCTCTCGCCGCGACCTCACCGCAAACAGACGTTCCCTTAACGCTGGTCACGAGCAATACCGTCTTGGAGGTAGGGCTTTTCTGGGGAGACCAGGCGCTAGAACTGAGGACCTTCACGGAAGGAACCGCCGTCACCTTGGGCAACCAGAGGGAAGCGACGTTTGGAGTGACTCTCGCCGACACCAACACCGAGAAGGCTCCTTTCATCATCGCGAAGTATGAAAAGGGACAATTGCAGCTTTTCATCCCAAGCGAAGCTACGGGCATCGTTTGGCTGGGAAAAGAACTCTATGCGCTAGACGCCCTGAGGCACCAAGACAAGAACAGTGACTTCAGCCGCGTGCTCAACATCACCCTGCGCATCGGCGATCGCGCCCAAATTGAATTCGGCGAACTCTCGTTGTCCTTTCAATTCGTGCAACCGACTTACATTGCGCCGGTTCCCCTACTGCAGAGGGTTGATAAGACCTTTTTAAGAATCTTCGGCTCATTTTTCGCATTGTACGGCGTCCTTTTCATGGCTTCTCTTCTGATCGAGCCGGAAATGAAAGAAAAGACCCTTGAAGACGTTCCCAAAGAGATCAGGCAAGTTCTCTTCAACGCGGGCATTGAAAACGCGATGAAACGCCAGCGCGCCGCGATCGGGCAACTTGCCGACAATCTCAAGGGCGGCCGGGCAAAGGGCGAAGAAGGAAAAGCCAGCGCAAATCGTCAAGCTGAACAGAGCAAGGCTGCTCAAAAATCCCCTCCCAAGAACGTGGCGTCTAAAAACGCCAATGCGCCGGCGCAAAAGGTAGATCTCGATGCTGCCTTCAACTCCGGAAAAACTACGGGCATCGTCAACACCGTTTCGATGGCGGGTAAACCTCAGGTCGGAAACACGGCCGCTGCATTGGTCGGAGGCGGTTTCGCCCGCGGAACAAAAGGCCTTGGCTCCGGAGGCGGCGGTCAAAGCGTGGGGATCGGGCAACTCACCGGCGACTCCACCGGCGGCGGCTTAGGGGCTGGCGACTACGGGCTCTCTCCTTCCAAAGGAAAAGACATCTCCGTCGCGGAAAACGACGAAATCGTCATCTTAGGCGGGCTTGATCCGGAAGTCATCGCGTCGATCATCAGGCGCTATCTTCCGCAGATCAGACATTGCTATGAGCAACAGCTCGCGGTGAATCCTGATCTCAAAGGGAAAGTGACCGTATCGTTCGCGATCACGGGAGATGGCAGCGTGAAGACAGCTTCAGTCGCGGAGAGCAGTTTGAGAAGCGCCGCCACAGAACAATGCATTTTAGCGAAAATCAAGACTTGGAGTTTTCCGAAGCCCAAAGGTGGGGGCACCGTGGGCGTAAGGTATCCGTTCTTGTTGATGTCAAACACAGGAAATTAGAGGGAGGCTGGTTGTATGGATTCACTGATTAAATTTTTCCAAGATGGCGGATGGCACATGATCCCCAACGTCATCTTGTTCTTGGTCGGTTCAGCGATCATGGTCGAGAGAATGTACAAAATCATGTTCGTGTACCAGGCGGACGGAGCTTCTCTGATGCATAGGGTTCAAAGGATGATTCTCGACAACAACATTGATGAAGCGATCAAACTTTGCAACAGCCGCAAAGACGCCAGCATTTACCAAGTGTTCAAAGCGGCTCTCGTCAATGCAGATCGCCCTTTCGACGAGATCCAAGATCACGTTGAAGCCGCGACACTTGCCGTGGTGCCTAAGTTGCAGCGAAGAATGCCTTACCTCTTCACCATCGCCAACGTGGCCACCCTGCTCGGTCTCTTGGGAACTATCGCGGGTCTGATCACGACGTTCGAAGCCGTAGGCGCCGTTGAAGGCGCTCAAAAACAGCTCTTGCTCTCGGCTGGTATTTCGACAGCGATGAACAATACGGCCTTTGGTCTCTTCATCGCGATCCCCTGCATGCTCATTTACGGATTTCTCACGAACCGCATTAGCGGCATCGTGGATGAGGTTGAGCACTATTCGGCGCGACTGCTGATCTTGCTCAGGACCGGAAGCCAGTATTTCGAGAACTTCAGCTCGGATTCCGTCGTGACCACTCAACAGACTCCAAAGAAGAAAAACGGAAGCGAAAGCGCCGAAAAGGACGGAAAGCAAGATGCTGCGTAAACGCCGCTCAGCGCATACGATCAAGATGCCGGAAGGAGAACTCAATATCGTCCCTCTGATGGACGTGTTGACGATTCTCATTTTCTTCCTGCTCCTGGGAACGAGCTTTGCGAGCTACTCAGTCGTGCAAGCCACGCCGCTTCTCTCGGGCGAACCCTCCCAAGAGAAGAAACCAACCTTCGTCTTGAAACTCGGTATCGAAAGAGACCTTGAAGCCGAGGTTTGGCTTGGGCCGATCCACGAGCTCAAGATGGTGCAAGCAGCCGAACTGAAGGCTTATCTGGGCAGACGTTTTTCGGGAAACCCGCAAGCGGGCTATTCCATGAAGCTTTCCGCAAGAGACAAGGACGGCTTTCGAAGAGAATTGCAAGACATCTTGGTCGCGCTCAAGAAGAGCTTCCCTCACGAGAATAAAGTGGTGGTGGCCTTCGCTGATAAGATCGGTTACCAGCGGATGATCGATGTGGTTTCGTCGGTGCGCGAGCTCGCGTCAGAACGAGAAGGATTCGTCTTGATCAATCTCTTGGGCAAGCAAGAAAAAACCAGGGTCTTGTTTCCGGAAGTGATCATGTCGGAATGGAGCGAAGGAGCGTAGGCATGGGCCTTAAAAGAAAAAACAAACCTCGCGTGCATCTTGAAGAAGTGCCGCTGAACATCACGGCGCTCCTTGATATGATGACTGTTTTGTTGTTTTTCCTCATCCAAAGCTTCATGGTGAGCTCGATGGCGCTGACGCCCCCGGCGGGAGTGAGGCTGCCGACGTCGAGCAAGGTCGCCGAGCCGGAAGAAACGGTGGTCGTCGCGTTGAGCGCAAAAGAACTGCGCGGTGACAACAAATTACTCACCACGCTGGCTGAAGGAAAGTTCAAGCCCTACGAGATCGCGCCAGACCACAGAACCATCATCCCTCTCAAAGAGTTCTTGGACAAAGAGCAGAAAAAACGCTTAGCAGTTTACAAAGGAGCCGGTGACCTTTCGATCTTGCCTCCGGGAAAACTGCTGATTCAAGCCGACAAAGAGATTCCATTCGGAATACTGAAATACGTTCTTCACACCGCCACAGTGACCGGATACTCTGATTACCAATTCGTCGTGGTATCGGAAAGCGGCGACCCCTCTCGCGCTCCCGCCAGCCCTGCGAGGAAATGACATCACCTTTCGCGATGAAATGGCTGTCCGCGGGTAGTTAAAACGTCATGCAGGGGGAAGAACTGAACCCCTTCCATCGTTATTACAGTCACAATACCGTTCTCGGCCGAAACTGACTCGACCGCTGCATCGGCACCCGAAGCCTCTTCTACGCGAAAATGATTGCGCACGTTCCCATTGCGTAGATCAATGACCGAAACGCCCCCCGATATGAAATCCGGGGCATTATCGCTCCTGCCAGTGAGTCTTGTTCGTGAAGCGACAAAGACGTGGTCCTCAAAACCCGGCACCGGCTCCAACGACCGCGCCGCCCCAGGCGTCTGAATGTTCTTTTGATCAGCGCCGTCATAAACCCAGAGGCCCTTGTTACCCAATGCAACGACAATCTTGTTACCCACCACGTGCACTGATTCAGGCGCCTGATCGGCATCAAATTCTTTCAGGATTTCATATTCGACTTTCTCAGGCTGCACTGGCCAGTAACGATAGCGTCCGAGAAGTTGCATGAGCTCAGGTTTCTCAAGCCTTTGTGGCTGCACGAGACGCATTTTCACGAGTACGGCCTTCTTCGCAACGCCAGCCGGTTTCAGAAAGATCGACTTATGGCTGAATTGCGGCCATTCTACTTCTTTTTCCGTAATCACATAAGCGATGCCCGCCTTCCCGTCGACATAGGCTGCTCGCCCAATGCCAAAAGGAATCTCAAACTCCCAGGTGGTTTCTAGCTTTGCATCCACCCAATCGTTAGAAGCCTTTCTTGCCAATTCGAAGGAACCACGAGGCCGAATCCTCGACCTGCCAGAGCCCGATGCGGGCGCCGGAAACTCTCCCTCTTCATACCGAATCCTGCCCAACCTCGCTGACTCGTTAGCATCAACGGCTCTGCGCACCAATACATTCGAGTTGGGATTGACGTAATAAAACCCTTGAGTGACCTCTTCCGGAGAGAACGCGGGATCCGTCACCAAGTACTCTTCCCTGACTTTTTGAAAACTTTGAATGGCATGGCCTCGCTGTGGAAACTCGAGATCAGAACGCTCATAGGCTGCCTTGATTCCACCAAGGTAATTCTCTTTTGGGTCCCTGTTATCGGCCTTGACCAAGCTCACGCGGTCGATCGAACGGGGATCTTGGCCGGCAGGCTTTGTTTTTACGCTAGCAGATGCAGACTGTCGGATTACCGGTGCAACTTCTTGCTTGCCTTGTTCGAGGATGTAGACCTCGTTGTTCTCACCCAAAATATAGCCAGTGACTCTGATTTTTTCCGGAGAGAACGCCTGCCTAGTAATACGCGCGTAGTTTGCAAATGCTTTTCGTCGCACGTACACTTGCCGCCAACTCATCCAGTCGTAAGTTTCGCGAGCAAGTTTTTCGTAAGTTTTTTGGCGCAAATCCTCTTTGAACTCAAGAATCAACCGTGCCTCGGCCTGCTCAAGGCTCGGAGGAAGTACATCAATCACGCTTCGCTTTAAGAGGTACTCGCATCTTCTTAGAGCGCCAACAACGGAAACCGACCACGAACTAGCCTGCACTCTTGCAACTAAACAGAACTGCGAAAGGATGAGCATTCCCATCCCAAAATGGAAAATCGATTTTTTGGGCATAAAATAACTACCGACGGCTATATATATTAACCGACTATATATATCAATTAAATTTGAGGTTGAATTGAACTTATTGCAGGCTTTGAATCATAGAACTTCTGAGCGTTCGAGATCAGCATAAAGGAATGAGGTTTAGGTTTGCACTCGATCAAAAATTGATACGCAAACATCGATGGATAAAAACGGGCTAAACCGTCAGAAATACGAGCTAAAAGCCTGCCAAGTTTGCCAGGAAATACGAGATTGAAAGGCACGCCGATGCCCCTCACTTCACCCGACTCGTAACCCGTTTCATGAAGCATTCTTCGCACTGACGACAACGTGAACAGGCGATTGTGGTTTACCTTTAGGATTCCTCGCTCGCCATAATTGAAAGTACCAAAAGCGAGCAAGATCCTGAGCCCCAAGAACGCCACATTACCCGCCGAGAGAACAAATGTCGGCTGATGCAGGCTTCCCATGCTGTAACGGCAATTCACCAGGAAATTCTCGGTATCGCTGTAACGTTCGATGCGATCAAGGCTAAGGACATAGTCATAGGCTGAGACATCTTCTTCTGGTTTTCCCGCTTCGAGATCAACCGTACGGGTAGTGACTTTGCACGAAAGTGCGCTCAGCTGCTGGTTGAGAAATTCCGAGTTCCTACCCAAATTCAAGACCTTTGACCCCGGACGGATGCGCTCAATCACGTGATACTGCGCCGAGCCGCTCTGGCTCTCTTGATGCTTGAGCAGTCCGCGATACTGCATCGAGCAGAAAAAGCCGATTTTTTGGAACTTATACTCTAGGCACGCCTTTACGACGTCCCAAGCATACTGCATCCCATTCACATGGCAAATCTCATCGCCATAATGGGTTGGAATCGAAAACTCGGCCACCTTCGCCTCAAGCGCAAAGGCTTGAAGCAGGATCTCGGTGTCAAAATGAAAGTCATTGGTATTGAGCTCAAACGGGATCTTCTTCAAAAAACCCGTGTCATAAGCCCTATAGCCGGTATGAAACTCGGAAAGAGCGCTCCCAACGGTGTAATTCTGAAAGGTAGTGAGGACTTGGTTTCCGATCCATTTGTAAAACGGCATCCCGCCCGCGCGGGCTCGAGACTTTTCGATCATCCTCGATCCCAGCACGACGTCAGCCTTCTCTTCCTCCCATCGTTTCACGAATTCAAGAACGAGTTCAGGAGCGTACTGGCCATCGCCATGGAGCAGGATGACCAAGCCAAATCCGTTTTCAACAGCGTAGCGATAACCCACTTTTTGGTTGCCGCCATAACCCATATTGATTGTGTTCCTCAACACGGTCACATTGTCATACTTGTAATGGCTCACATGGGTCGACGCAGTTTGCGCGGTTTGATCCTTGCTGCAATCGTCAATGATCAGGACGTGGAAACTGGAATTGTTGAAGACTTCTTTCGGCAAACGATCAAGGACTGAGCGAATATGATTGCCCGCATTGTACGCGACGATGAAGATAAGAACTCGATCACTCATAGAAATTATTGTCATTGACGCTAACAACGCCCTGGTTCATTTGCAAGCCTAGTCTTGCTTCTTTTTGCCTAGGCTCATCGCTGCCGAAGACCGTTATCCAACCGACCTTTATCAAGCCGCGTCTTGACCCTTCGTTTTTCGAGGAGCTTAATGGCTCGTATGCGGATTCTTCTCGTAGAAGACGATGAAAGCATTAGAGAGGTGTTTAAACTCTACCTCGAAACGGAAACTCCCTTTGACGGGCTCAGCGTTGACGTGGCCTGCAACGGAACGCAAGCCATCAAACAGATCGGCGCGGTAAAACCCGACTTGGTGCTGCTCGATCTCACTTTGCCCGGACAACATGGATTTGAGGTTTTCAAGAAAATCCAAGCTCTAGAGGGTTGCCAAGCATTGCCTGTCGTAGCGGTGACCGCCCACAACCATGCTGAACTGAAGAAACAAGCCTTGGATCTTGGCTTCTTTGGATACATCTTGAAGCCCATCGATTTCGATGCAGAGCTCATTCCACTTCTGAAAGACTTTTCGGAGAAACATTCCAAATCCAGCGTTGCTTGAGAACCGCCGGCCTTTCAAAGGACCACCTGCTTCGCGTAAGAACCAGCGTCCATCTCCGGCCTTCCGCGGGTGTTGCTATAAATCCATCGCACGACCCGAGGATTCCGTTTCAAAACCGAAACCAACGGGGCGTGCGCCCTATCGCTCCAAAGGATAGGATGAATCGTCTTAGAAAGACGGATCCGAGCCCTGAATTTTTTCTCCCACGCCCTACGGTATTCGAAGTCGGTCGCATTTTTCGCCGCCATTCGTCCGGCAAGTTCCCCTCCTTCGATCGCCATCGACATTCCGTCGCCGACAAATGGCGGAACCAATTGCGCCGAGTCGCCAAGCCGCCATCGGCCGTCGCAAACGGGGCCAGGCGTCGAAAAATCAAAACGAGCCGACGAAACGTGCGTCCTCAGCAACGATTCCACTTTGTCCGTCCAACCGGTGAGTACGCGGTTTGTTTGAAGAGCGCCTTCGCAAAGATGTCTCCAGGTCACGTACTTCCAAACCTTCGAAGTTCGACGCCGGTCAAACAGTGCGCAATAAGAAAGCTCTCCGTCAAACATCCGGGTAAACCCGATATAGCCTCCTTGGATTTGATAGAGCGCCACATCTAGGCCGTTTAAAACATCAAGGCCTGCGAGTTTTTCTTTGCAATACCCTTTAACAGCGAAATAGGGGCTCTTGAGATTTCCCCTCTCTTTGCCGACGGCGTACAAACGCTTCCTATCCACCTCTTGCGCCTCGCTTCCATCTAATGGAACGGAAGTCTCCCAAAAAATCTCGACGCCAGACGAAATGCATTCGCGGGCAAACCACGAATCCAAGAGATCGCGCCTCACTCCCCACCCCTTCGGCTCCAACGAAAGGTTGAGAGTTTGGCCGTCACGGCCTACCCAAGCGAACCGGCTCAATGACCTGGCTCTGAGTTGTTCTTGCAACTCAGCCGCAGTCTTTCTCGTGAGCCAACCTAACTTTGCAAAACCTTCGTGCGACAAAAATTCACCGCAAAGTTTCATGCAAGGATAACGTCGCTTCTCGTAAACCCTTACCCGAGCGCCGTGCCTTGCGATCGTCAATGCCGCAGACAACCCGGCCAATCCAGCGCCAATGATTTCAAAGCTATGGTGATTCAACCTGAGCATCCCCTCGCTCCAAACTTACTACTCTAGACATCTCCGTCAACCTATCGCAGATTGATTCACAATGTACGAAACCGAAAGAGCAATTTTAAAACAGGGCTCCTTATTGGCGCTGGACTGGCAGGAACGAATCCCCCGCCCTCTTCGTCGAGAGTTGACGCGAGTAAAAAAAATCACGTTCATTGGCACTGGAAGCTCTTTTCATGCGGCGCTTTGGGCACATTGGCTGTGCCAGTTGTCTGGCACGAAAGAGATTGCAAGTCAGGCGCTGACGGTCTGGGATTTCTTGGCAGCCGGTGCGTGTGCTGCACCGGGAAGAGATGAGTTTACAGTGGTGATCTCGCATCGAGGAAACCGAGGACTCACTGCTCGCGCATTAAAAACCTTGTCGAGCTCTAAGCGGATTTTGCTCTGCGCCCAGAGTTCACCGGCGGGAAAGCATCCTTTTGTCTATACCTCACCCCCCGAGCTTTCAAATGCGCACACCATGAGTTTGACCGCGGCGATGGCGGCTTCATCGGAAGTCGTAGCCGCCGTTCTTCCTGAGAAAAGCCGGATAAAGCTGAGGTCGCAGCGAAAAATAGCGGCTCAAATATATCGCAAACTTGCAGACCTCAGCCCTCACGCCACTCAACTTGAACAGCTAGCTCGAAAAGGCAGGGCATTATTTTTCGTCGGTGGGGGTCCTTTTTACGCCATTGCGCTTGAGCTTGCGTTGAAAGCCAAGGAAATGGCGCACGTCCCTGCTCACGCATTGGGGCTTGAAGAATCCTTGCATGGGCCGATAACCGCGGTTGAAAAGAATGATGTCGTCGTCTTGCTTGGCCCCTCTGAGCCTCTCAAAGGCGGATCTCACCTTAAATTCCTATTTTCAGACAGGGCCGATCGCTGCGCCTCGGCCGCCAAGGCCATCGGTGCTCAGCTGATTAGGCCAGATTATAGACAAGCGTTTGCTGAAAAACCAACCAAACCGATTGATATGGCTTGGCAGTCACTATTGCTCCTTTACTGGGGGCAGCAATTCTGCCTGGAACTTTCCAAAAGAAAGGGCGCGCATCCCGATCTGAACCGCCGTGACAACCCCCTTTATGAAGAGGCCCGCAAGCGCATCGAATTGTGATATAAGGCGCTCACCATGAAAGATATTTTTGATGAAATTGCCGAATTGAAGGCGCGCAAGAAAGCCATCGTCTTGGCCCATTACTATCAAGACGCCGACATCCAAGATGTGGCTGATTACGTTGGCGACAGCCTTGAACTTTCTCGGAAAGCCGCCCAAACCGACGCTCGTCTGATCGTCTTCGCTGGCGTTCATTTCATGGCGGAGACGGCGAAAATACTGAACCCCAGCAAAAAAGTGGTGCTCCCAGACCTTAAAGCAGGGTGTTCGCTTGCGGATTCGTGCCCGCCGCAGCTTTTTAGCCGTTTCAAAGAGCAGCATCCGAATGCCGTCGTCATCTCCTACATCAACTGCAGCGCCGAGATTAAGGCCTTGAGCGATTACATTTGCACCAGCAGCAACGCCGAAAAAATCGTGGCGGCGATCCCTTCAAACCAACCCATCATCTTCGCCCCGGACAAAAATCTTGGCGCCTATCTCTCAAAGAAACTCGGAAGAGAAATGATCTTATGGCAGGGAAGCTGCATGGTGCATGAGATCTTCTCAGAAAGAAAACTTGAAAGGCTCAAAGAACAGTACCCCGATGCTCCGGTCATAGCTCATCCAGAGTGTGAGGAAACCGTGTTGCGCAGAGCCGATTTCATTGGATCGACCTCGGCTCTATTGCGCTTTAGCCAAGCAAGTACGGCCAAACAGTTCATCGTCGTGACGGAGGCTGGCATTCTTCACCAGATGAAAAAAGCCTCGCCAGATAAAGAATTCATCCCGGCTCCTCCGGAAAACACGTGTGCTTGCAATGAGTGCCCGCACATGAAGCGCAATACCCTCGAAAAATTACGAGACTGCTTGCTGAACGAAACCCCAGAAATCCATTTGTCAGAAGACTTGAGGATTCGCGCTTTAAAGCCCTTAGAACGAATGCTTGCTTTTTAGCGCGATCCTTACTTTGGGCCCCTTCCTTGAGGAGCGCTGGCAGAGCCTCTTAAGATTTGGCTCAACGCTCGGATGTGTTCCGGCGTCATTCCGCAACACCCTCCCAAAATTAGTGAATGGTAAGAACGCATCCATTCGAGCGCCGATTGGGCATATTCCGCTGCTTGCTGCTCTACCGTCAGCCCGTCAGGGCGCCACTTTATTTGTTTTGATCCAGCGATAGTCATCTTGGAAGCATTCGCATAGGCTCCCAAAACAACTCCCTGGGCCGTTATGGCCTGAAGTGCTCTCAATGCTTTTTCAATCACGCTCGAATGCACGCAATTTACAAGTACGGCGCCCGCGCCATGACTCACACACTCTTGAGCTGCCCCAACCAAAGGTTCCCCGCCGAGCAAATGCGAGCCCGTTTCATCGACGATAAAACTCACGAGAACCGACTTGGCCCGAGCTTTCTGCGCAGCATCCAGCGCCGCGCGCGCTTCGCGCAAAGTTCCCATCGTCTCGATCAGCACCAAATCGCAACCCGCCTCTACGAGCCACTGCGCCGTTTGCCGATGCACTTCTTCTAAAACCTTTAACGGTGGAACAAGCTCAGGCCGATAACAGTCTTCAAGAGGCCCAATGCTGCCCGCTACAAAGAGCGCTTCTTCACTCTCGAAAGCTTCAACGGCCTCTGTCGCAAGAGCGACCGAAGAATGCACCAGCTTGCGGGTTTCAAGTACGGTCAAACCCGCTTTTTTTGACGAATAGGAATTGGCCCGAAAGGTGTTTGCCGTAAGAATTTGGGCTCCGGCCCGCAGGTAGTTTTGGTGCACCTCTAAAAGAAGATCAGGACGGTCGAGTGAAGCCTTCGCGGTCCAAAGATGCTCGGAAGGTTGATACCCTTTCCGAATAAGCTCGGTACCGGTAGGTCCATCCAGAATCAAAAAAGGAGTATGCGGCAACAGTCGAGGCTCATCCATCTCACTTTTGATTTACCACATTAAAACGAGCATCCGAAAACTTGCCTTGCGGCACTTCAATGACCACGAGTTCGGAATCGGGGAATGCCTGGCACGCCAGCCTCACAGATTCTCCGTCAAGCGCGCGCGCCTTCTTGAGTAGATTCATCTCATCTGTTTGCATTGGGCTTAAACGCCCTGAGATCAGCCGTACACGACAAGTGCTGCACTCGCACTGACCGCCGCACCTCGACTGCAAGCTGCGCTCGATCAATTGAGCATGAGCGAGCAGGTTCAGCTCTTTATAAGCATCCACCTCAACGTCGCCATCAACAAACCTGAAAATGACTTTCACGCTGTTCGTCTTACTCGCGGATCAATATTTTTTCTAAAATTAAAAACTGGCTTTCAGTCAGCTTGATCACTTGTTTAAACAGGCCGTCTTCTTGCTCCCTTAGAGTGGGAAGTGCGCGAAAACCTGGTTCAAGTTCTTTGACCTTTGCCTGAATCCTAACACCTATTTCCGCGTCGGATCCCGCAGATGCAGTCTTCGCAACCACCCGAAGATCATCAAGCTCTTCGAGGCCGCCAAGAACAGAATCAATCACCTGATAGGTTTCTTGTAGTTTTTCCCAAGGAGCGCCCGGATCTTCTACCGGCGTGCCGGCTTCCTTCGCAGCGGCAGGATTCAATGCTCGAATCTCATCCGCATACTCCACGAGCTGTTTTCTCAGCTCTGGACTGCTCTTGGCCAGCGCTGTTCCGATCAGCTCAAGGGTTTTGATCGCAATGGGGTGGGCTACACTCAAAGCACCGCTTTCAGTCTCGGGCAAAAGTTCGACTTTTCCTTCATCTACCAATTTTACAACTCTTGGCGGCAATCCTTCTTCTCCATCAAGGGCCGCCCGTTTGCGCTGGTCAAAAACCCGGCCCTGCAAAACAAGAGACTTAAAGTCTTGCAAGTTCTTGTCTAACCCAAGATCAATGGGCTGATTGGTTTTCTTCAAGGCTTGAATCGCGGAATAAGCGGGAAGAACCGCTGTCACGGCGTAAGCGCGTTTGATCAACTTGAAGTGTTCATCCCGAACGGGAACGAGATCCGCGAAGTTCTCACGATACTGCGAGAGTTTTTCGCGAACATGCTCCTTCAGGACCTCATTTAAAGTCTGTTCCTGGGCCAACTCGGCAAATAAGATTTTCAAACTATAGAGATCACTATCTTTCGCGACGTTCGAACCGCCATAAAAACGAAACGGACCTAGGTTTAAAAGATCAGCTTTCAGCTGAGTAACCCATTTTTCTTCTGTGGATTTAGAGGATTTCGGCGGTGTGTTCTTTTTAGGTTCAGAACCACCCACACAACTGCTTCCTGAAGAGAAAACTGCCAGCACAATCAAACAAATCAGAGCGCTAACCGGGCGTAATGCTTTCATAACTACTTGATCCCCAAAGATATATGCCGGTGGGATATAACAGAAGGAATTGCCGTGCGCTAGCGAATTGCGGCTATAGATTCTAAAAAACTAAAGAGGGAGGCCAGACTTAACGTCCAACCCCCCTCTCTAAATGAATGCTTAAAACTTTACTACTTGTCCCCAGAAGACCTTACTTCTTCTTAGCCTTCTTCTTAGTCGTCTTTTTCTTCTTAGCCATTGAGGCCTCCTTATTTGACAAACCTAACTTCAATGGTACGCGATGTTTTCAAAAATCCAAAAAAAATTTTCAATTTTCTTCATTTTGAGTGTTACTGGGTTTTGAAGAGGCTTCAAACCAGAGAAAAGCTTATGAAGAAAAATCTTAGATCCACGCAGTTCGCTCTAGTTGCGATCTTGTTTCTAGTGACAGTTTCGACTGATGGTTCGCAAGCCCGAACGAACACGCAACAACCTAGCTCTAAATCAGAAACCGAAAAACATGCCCAAGCGCGAAAAAACGAAACTCGATCTGCACCGATAAAAACAAACGGAAAAGACGCGCTAAAGAAAATGTACGCGAAGTACAAAACGGCGAAAACCCTCACCGCTGAATTTCATCAAGTGCAACGAAACCTCGCTCTAGGAACTGAAAAGAAGTCTTCTGGCAGGCTTTTCATCAAAAGCCCGGACATGTTTCGCTGGCAAACCGTGGATCCTGAACCCTCGATACTCGTCAGCAACGGAAAGAAAGTTTGGTATTACACCCCCCCATTCCGCAAAGAAGAGAAAGGACAGGTTTTGGTGCGACGGACAGCCGAAACCCAGTCGAAACTCGCCATAGACGTTCTCTCGGGACAATCAAAACTGGAAAAAAACTTCAATATCGAGAGTTTGGAACCTCGCAAATACCGTTTGGTGCCTTTAAAGCCCACCGCAGACATCGAACACATTGAACTGCACCTTGAAAGTCCGACCGATTTAGTTTATAAGTTGATCCTTTTTACAAAGACAGGAAACCAGACGGAGCTGACATTGAAGGGAACAACTCTAGGGCCACGACTGCCGGACACGATGTTCAATTTCACTCCGCCTCCGAATACCGAGGAAGTCCAATAAGATGGCATCTTTTGACATCGTTTCGAAACTAGACCTCCAAGAGGTCGATAACGCGGTAAATATAGCGAAAAAAGAGCTCTTAAATCGTTTTGATTTCAAGGGAAGCAAATCGTCGATCGAGCTTTCGGCCGAGGAAATCACATTGGTCGCTGATGAAGAATTTAAACTCAAGCAACTCAAAGAGATTCTTGAAACGAAACTCTTGAAACGTGGAGTGTCTCTTCTGTCCCTCGACTATCAAAAACTTGAAGACGCGACTCTCGGATGCGTCAGGCAAAAGATAAAACTCAAACAGGGTGTCAACAAAGAAGACGGCAAGAAGATCATTCAGTTGATCAAAGACTCGAAACTCAAGGTACAAGCGCAAATGATGGATGATCAAGTGCGAGTGACCGGAAAGAAGATCGATGACTTGCAGGCCGTTATCAGCGCGCTTAGAAGCCAAACGGAGCTTCCGCTGCCCCTGCAATTCGTGAACATGAGGTCGTGACGAAATGGCGTTAGATTATATCCCAGGACGACAAATCGCTCCCGGGGCGGAATTGAAAGAGCGAAACGTGCATTTCGTAAGTTTAGGATGCCCTAAGAACCTTGTGGATTCGCAGGTCATGCTTGGGCTCCTCAAATCAGACCGTTATGGCGTCGTGCAAGAACCTCAAAAAGCGGATGTCATCGTCGTCAACACCTGCAGCTTCATTGAATCGGCGAGGGTCGAGAGCATCGATACGATCTTGGAAATGGCTTCCCACAAAGATGACGGACGCTGCCAGGCGCTTGTCGTCGCAGGCTGCCTTCCTCAACGTTATAAAGATGAGCTTCAAAAGGAAATGCCCGAGGTTGATCTCTTCATCGGCACCGGCGAGTACCATCGCATCGCTGAACTCGTAGACTGGGCAACAAAAAAAGAACTTCCTCAAAGAGCTTACGTCAATAAACCGGCGTTCATCCACACGGAAGCGCACCCCCGCCTTCAAACGGGAGAGTTCTTCTCGGCTTATCTAAAAATCTCGGAAGGCTGCAACAGACGTTGCAGCTTTTGCATCATTCCCAGCCTGCGCGGCAATACCAGAAGCCGCACGGTGGAGTCTTTGGTTTCTGAAGCCCAGTCTTTGGCGAAACAAGGCGTGAAAGAGCTCAATCTTGTCGCTCAGGACCTGACCGAATACGGCATGGAGTTTCGTTATCAACGCATGACGCTTGAAAAACTCCTGCCCGCCCTTTGCAAGATCGAGGGCATTCGCTGGATTCGGCTTTTTTACGCTTATCCAGATCAATTTTCAGACGAGCTGATCAAGATCATGGCGAACGAAGAAAAGGTCGTGAAGTATCTCGACATGCCGATACAGCATACTCAAGATCGAATCTTGAAAGCGATGAACCGCAAGTTCACGCGCTCTGAAATTTTCGACTTTGTCGGAAAGTTGAGGCAAGAAATGCCGGGAATCGCCCTTCGAAGCTCGACCATCGCGGGATTTCCGTCGGAAACGGAAGAAGAGTTTGAATCCTTTCTCGCTGACTTGAAAGAACTTCAATTCGACCACCTTGGCGCGTTCGCTTATTCGCGAGAAGACGGCACCAAAGCGGCCTCGCTTGAGGGACAACTCCCGATGCGAACTCGAGTCCGCAGACAACGTTTGATTCGCGAATTGCATCAAAACATTGCAACTCAAAAAAACGCGAGAAACCTGGGCAAGGAACTGGAAGTCCTTGTTGAGGGAATGTCTGACGAAACAGACTTGTTGCTCAAAGGCAGGCATACAGGTCAGGCTCCGGAGATCGATGGCCAAGTGCTGATCAACGATGGCACTGCGCGCCCCGGGGACCTTGTCCGCGTCAAAATCACTGAAACCCTGCCTTACGACCTGGTAGGCGAGATCATTTCTTGATTTGCATGGATTCCGTGCCATTAATCTAGGCCATGGTGTTCCGGTCGTTGGTCATGAGCATTGCAGCAGCTGCGGTTTTATTCTCGGCTTGCGCGAAACAAAGTTCGCTTTCTTCCTCAACGGCTGCCTCAACTTCCCTGGAATCAAACGTTGCAGTCGCCACCGAGTCGCTACTTTCTTTGATCGCAAACGAGCTCGGACCGCCAGCGGGACCACCAACCCCAGGAGCGCTTGCCCTACAGAGCTGCGTAAAACTCAGCTGCCAAGCGACTCGAGGGTCTGCGACTATTTCTAAGCGTTTGCCCGGATGTACGACGGCGTATGGTTCTCTGGATGGCAATACGACCGCCACGTTTTCTGGCATGCCCGAGCTCAATGGATGCTCTACGACTTCGGGGCCCGCTGCACTTCAAACGTGGCCTATAAGCCGCGGGACGCATCAATTAGAGATGCACTATACGCGCACCGAGAGCAGAAGGTTTCATTCGACCCACTCGGGAACGGTCACTGCGTATTTCAATGGCACCAATGTCTTGAGTCTTGAAGTTGATCATCGAGTGGCAACAGAGACCAAGCGATATCAGTTCTCAAGCGCCAACACCCTGCGACTGACGCTAGAAGGTCTGGCTGAAAACCATCCGCGGATCTTTGAAGGAACGCTTGATCTCGTCGAAGCGACAGCAGGATCCCTTCGAAAGTACAATCTGACTTTTAACGGTGTGACGATTCAAAAAAACTCGTGCTGTCATCCCAGATCAGGCAGCCTCACAGTACAATCCATCAGCGAAGACGAGTTTTTTACGGTTCATTTCGCCGAACCTTGCGGAACAGCTACGCTTAGCGGGTACTTGGGCCAGTCGATGCAGGTTGCATTGCCGGAGTGCTAGAACCATTTGTGTTCTTGAGA
>JBFMCE010000027.1:0-41437 GCA_040754655.1 Bdellovibrionota bacterium
ATTCTGTTTTGGCGAAATCGTTGAACGAACGGCTCAAATGGTTCAGCCAGAGAAGCCTGCGACGAGTCGCGCCATAAAACAAGAAATGAGAAGGGCCGATGAGCGTCGGCATAACTTAAAAATATCGTAGATTTGAGACGAGGTACAGTAATGAATTTCAGAACGGGTTGGTTGTCGCTAGAGTTTGCGCAATTCGAAAGCTCTCGAATGATTCGTTCATCTAATGAGAGCATTTCAATATCTGGCGTGAGCTCACGCAGACGATAGAAGCTCGCAAGATGAATGGCATCCAAAGATCTAAGGTGAGACTGCGGTGCAATTTGACCGGCCGAATCGCAATCGGGCACCGTTAACAGCTAACGGCAATCTGATCTTAAGCTAAAAACTGCCTTACCCCATCCGGAATTTCGAAAAGCTCGAGCGCAAGCTCATCGAGCGCTTTTTGATAAGTTTCTATCTCGCGGGCGGTTTCACAGACGACTCGGGTAATCTCTGCGGTTTGTGCGCCAAAGAGTTGAATGTCACGGGGGATGAGCAAAAGCGACAGTGCTTCGCCCCACGTATGGTCTCGCAAATTTTTGAGCTGACCATTCATATAGTCTCGAATAACAGCAGGGAACATCAACTGGATCGTCGGTCCTTGGCGGGTGTGAACCACGGTGTAGGCCATCGCTCCGGCGCCAGAATTTTTCACGATCGAATGAATCTCGGTGATCGTCCAGATTTCAGGAGCGATCGCGCAGCGTTCGCGCCCGGTGTACTGGATTCGAAGATCAGGTGACTGCAAAACATGGGACAAAAGGCTCGTCGGGTAAAACTGTCCGATGGCTTCCGGTCGTAATTGATCAAACGAGGGAGAAGTGAACAAGGGACGGTACCGTGAAACAATGCGATCAAGCGTCGCATAGCGCCTGGCCATCGCGACGTATTTTGAATAACGTTCCGTCAGGTCGCCTTCGGAATGGCATGCCCAGCTTCTCAAAGTTTGAAAGTCAGGTTTATGGCTTCCCATCCAATCGAGCGCCTCATGAACCGCATCCGCTGGGGCCCTCGAAAGATCGACAATGGGACAAGACTTGAGATCTTGCATGCGATTCTGTTTATTCATCCCTGCCGTCAAGACTTGGTGCCGAATCCAGAACTGCGCTGGTTTTGAGTTCAATAGACATTGGATCCAGGGAAGATCAGAGGGATTGTGAGGGAACACCAAGAGATGCTCCGCTTTGTGCGCTCCCTTTGCTTGGCCACGGTCTTCTTGACGCACGATGAAATCAAGTCGCGTGACGGTGTCACCACTGGCGGATGGCACAACCTCTAAAGCTTTTGTGTTTGATCCTGAGAAGAGACTTGTCGCCGATCCGATCGTTTCGTGTTGAACCGTCGCTACTTGAAACAGCTTGGGAAACTTTTGGTTGAGGTGACGCATCAGCGGAGCGGCGCCTCGAACGAAAAGGTGCTCCCAGCCGCGTTCCCCGATTTCAGCTTGAGTGCTATTGGCTTCTTCAAGCTCATTGTGATCGAAAATCAAGGCTCCCGGCTTAAGCCTGCCGAACTTCGGCCGGTGTTGGTCTCGTTCAAGTTTGTTGGATACTTTGCGAAAAACGTACAAGTAACGGTATTGCAGCTCTGTTTCTTCAGGCAGTTCCAGGAAATACTCAAGTGTCGCGGTATTGAGCACAAGCTTCCTGAAGCGATCCCCGTCGCCTCCCTCGGGCAACTGACGGTGGGAGAGGTAGAGGCAGAGCCCATCTTCCTTCAGTTTCGTCAGAGACAAGTGCAAGTGCAACTCACCCCAATTGAGATTGCTGCTGGCAGTGACCAAATTGCGCCAGTACGGAAGCTGGTCCGCGAGCGCTTTCATCCACCGGCCCGATTTCGCGCGGTCTATGCTGTCGAGCACCACAGACAAATCAAAGGTCTCGAGTTGTTGAATCTGGGCGGCAGAACCCTGGTGCAGCTTGCAGACCTCGGGCCCCCCCAAGGGAAGCTGGTCCATGTTGTGCAGTTCAAGGCTCAGCATCTGCACGACATGCACTGCTTGTGGAATTTTTTGATAAGTGATCGGGCAGAGGCGGCTGTAATCCGGCCTCGCAACAGATTGTTGGGGCGTTTGGGTCGCCGCCAAGAGTTTCATTAGAACCAATACCTCTACCCAAAAAGCTTCAAGGCTTTCGCTTTCGCAGGCCCAAATCGAACGGTGAATTTGGCTAGTGTCGCTAAGTGCCACGAATTCCGAATTGTGTTTGGGCTGCGCATTTCGCAAACGGCTCATCATTCGGTCGAGCGCCGAGAGCGCGAATCCTCCCATCTCAAGCGCTGGAATGAAAATCTTGCGACAAACAAAATGCCCTTGAAAGTTCGAGACCAGTGGAACGCCAAGTTGGTTCTCGATCAAGTCAAGCAGGCTTTGCGCAAGCTTGTTCTCAGCCGGGAACTCTAGGTGCCCCAGTTGGTTTGAGGAGGGCATCGTGCTGAACCATTGCACCAATTCGTTTGAACTCCATCTTGAATCGATATTGCCAAGGATTTGCACCAATTCCGTTCTTACTTTTTGAGAAGGGATGTACCAAGAATAGAGATTAGTCCTCACGAAATTCCAGGCATGCTTGTCGTGCGCGAACCCCGCCGCCTTGTGATTGAGAAAACTGTGCGCGGCAAAATTCATTCGCACCAAGTCTTCGTTTTCAAAGGGCCTCCAACCATTGCGGTCGAGGCATTTGAGGAAAAAAATCTGAAGCATCTGATAAATCGCGACCTCACCCACAAAAGCTTTCCAGGCGAGACTACTCAACTTGGTCAAGGGCTGCCCTTGCTCGCGGTAAGATTCCCTCAACAGTTCCGGAAGCGAGATCGATCGATTGAGCTTTTCTCCTCGGGCTCGAGCGACCTTGCGCGCAATGTACTCTAGTCTTCTTTCAACCAGTTTTCGACGCCCAGGATTCAAAGACAGAAGTTGGTCTCGAGAATTCATGACGTCTTTCACGAAAAGGTCAAAAAGAGCGTTCAGCTTTGATTCAGAAGCTTGGGTTGCACTGAATTCAAGGCCTTCCAGGGGCTTACGAGGCGTGACTTCAATACGGTCTCTTAAATTCAACGAAAGTACTTCTTTGGGCCACCGAATTTCCAAGGGTACGAGGCTAGAGTCGCTTTCGACTTCGGATTCTGACACGTCAGGTTGGGTCAAAACGGCTGTTTTACGCGCAGAAACGGGCTGACTCAGTTTGCCGAGCAGCGCATCGATGTTTACAAGATGGGAAAGTTTTTCCTGTGTGTGCCAGCGTTCCATACCAACCAAGGAGAAATCAAAGACTAGTGCCATATCGCCTAAAATTCCACTCGTTTTCCCCAAACGAGGATCTTTTTAGACAATCAAGGCACCGGCAAATTTTGCGTTGGTCCCCCCAACGAATCTAAAATTACTAACTGAAGACTTGAGAAATTAAAAGGTCTGCCGAAAAAAAAGGTGGAGGCTTTATGGTACGCAGTGACAAAGACAGTGCAGCTCAAGTAAGTACCGACGAGGGTGAAGAAATCGATCGGATCATGCAAGAGATCGAAGATCTTGAAAAACGCATGGATCCTCCTCAAGAAACAGAACAGACCTCGCTCGACACCAGGGCAGCTCAAGAAACTCAAGAGAGTGCAAAAGTCGTTGCATTGCACGCACCTACCGCCGAAAGTTTGGCTGAGACTGATGCAGTACCAGCACCCGACGAACCTTTGGTGCGCTCGGCGCCCACTGGCGATCAAGGCGATTTATCGCTAAAAATTGGCGGATGCACTCAAGTATCACTTGAGTTTTCAAGTGCTGGGATGACGGTGACTCTTTCGTACAGTGACGATGCTTTAAGCATTACAACCGATCAGGGAGCTGAATTCCGAATTCCCTTTAAGCGCGGCGCGTAATAAGCTGCTGCCATGCAAGTGGCATCAGGAATATTAAGAGGAATTCCCTTACATTCTCCTCGAGGCTCTCAGACACGTCCTTCAACCGAGCGGTTGAGGCAGGCTACTTTCAATATTCTCAGACATTACAGATGGCACGACGGCGCGATCGTCGAAGGCGCCAAGGTGATTGATCTTTTTTCAGGCACAGGAGCTTGGGGAATAGAGGCAATCAGCAATGGGGCGGCCGAAGTCTGGTTCGTAGAGTCGCATGCGCTGGCGCTTCGAACCCTTCATGAGAACCTGAAGGTCGTCGCCGCGAACTTGCAAACCCAAGGGTTCCCGGTTCCAGCCCTGCACGTGATCAAAAAAGATGTAGGGCACGCGTATCAGAAGCTTCCCGAGGCCAGGGTGGTTTTTTGCGATCCTCCTTATGAAAAAAATTGGGCAGAGAAGGTTCTTGACTTGGAAACTCGGTACAACCGCATTGAGCAACAAGGGCTTCTTTTGTTTGAGGCCGGTGTAAAGGAATCGGTCGTTTCTCAAGACCCTCGTATTCGGCATTTTGATACGAAGATTTACGGTGACAGCGCGGTTCATTTCTTTATAAAACAACCGCATCATGGTTCGCAGGGCAATCTATCCGGGTAGTTTTGATCCAATCACCAATGGCCACGTGGATATCGTCGAAAGAAGTCTGAGCGTTTTTGATGAAATCACGGTGGTCGTAGCCTCTAGTTCTCGCAAGAGCGCGATGATCGCGCCCGAGGAGCGGGTTGAACTGGTTCGCAAGGTGTTTGCTCGCTCGCGAAAAGTCAAGGTTGACCGGTGGGATGGGTTGATCATGGATTACGCGCGAAAAGCTCGGGCCCACGCCGTAATTCGGGGTTTAAGGGCCGCAAGCGATTTTGAATTCGAATTCATGATGGCTGCGATGAACAAGAATCTTAACTCAGACGTAGAGACTGTATTTATGATGACGGGGCAGAATCTCTTTTTCATCAGTTCGTCGATGATCAAGGAATTGTTTCGTTTTGGCGGCGACATCAGCCCTTACGTTCCAAAGGAAGTGTGGAAATACGTGGAGAGCCGGCGGAAATCAGGAGAGTTATGAGTTCAGCGTTGAAGATAAAACTAGCAAGCCGCCTCGAAGGCGTGAGCGAAAGCGCGACTTTGAAGATGGCGGTTCTCGCCAGAGAGCTTGCGGCGCAAGGAAAGAAGGTCATCAATCTTACGACGGGCGAGCCCGATTTTCCCGTGCTCCCTCAAATCAAGGAGGCCGCGATAGCGGCGATCCACAGTGACTTTTCGAAGTATACGCCGGTGCCGGGCATTCCTGAACTGAGAAGAGCCTTGTCGAAGAAATTCGAAAAAGACAATTCACTTCAATACGCGCCGGAAGAAATCGTGGTCTCATCAGGAGCGAAGCAAGCGATCTTCAACTTCTTGCTCGCGGCGCTTGATCCGGGGGATGAGGTCATCATTCCAGCTCCTTATTGGGTGAGCTATCCTGAGATGGTGAAGCTTGCGGGCGGCACGCCCGTCATTCTTCCCACCCAAGCTGGGCAGGCGTTCAAAATCACTCCGGCTCAACTGCGTGCAGCCATCACCACTAAAACAAAAGCATTTATTTTGAACAGCCCTTCCAATCCCACGGGCACGGTGTATTCCAAGGCCGAGCTTCAAGCGTTGGCGAAGGAGCTTGAAGGCACGTCCGTCTTGGTGGTGTCTGATGAAATCTACGAAAAACTTGTCTTTGAGGGTGAGTTCGCGGCGTTTGCATCGCTCTCTCAAGACGCTTATTCGCGCACACTCACTGTGAACGGGTTTTCGAAGACCTACGCCATGACGGGGTGGCGACTGGGTTATGCGGCAGGTCCCAAGCCGCTCATTTCGGCGATGTCTTTGCTTCAAGGGCAGAGTACGTCAGGGGCGAATTCAATCACGCAACGGGCAGCTCTTGCCGCGCTTGAGGCGCCAGAATCAGCGATCAAACCGATGATCGAGGCCCTGCGCCGCCGGCGCGATCGGGTGTCGGAAATTTTTTCCGGCTCGAAGGCGGTTTCCTGTGTAAAGCCTGCCGGGGCCTTCTATTTCTTCGTGAACATTGAGTCTGCTATCGGCAAGCAGTACAATCATGATCAGGTGCTCGCAGGAAGCGAGGACCTGGCGTTCTATCTTCTCGAGAGCGTTCATGTGGCGACGGTGCCAGGCCAGGGGTTCGGCGCTGATGGTTACTTGCGTTTGAGTTTCGCCGTGAGCGACAGCGATATCGAAGAAGGCGCGCGGAAGTTGGTCCAAACGATCGAGACCTTGCGTTAAACCGCTTTAGGCAACTTGAGAACGTTTGACCGTAGTAATCGCATGGAGGCGTTACGTGAACAGAGCGGGAATCTGTCTTTGGTTTATTCTCTTTTTCGTCTTGAGTTGCTCGTCGGACTATCGCGACATCGCCACCGAAAACGGGCGCCAAGCGGTCATTGATGAAGCCACCAACCATCTCACGGCGGGCCTTTGCGACCGCGCTCTTGAAACATTGAGCGATCTCTACAACTCCGATCATGTCGACAACGAGGTGAGGCAACTCTACGCGTCTGCCTACGCCTGTAAAGGGGGCTTGAACTTTCCTTCAATGTTCGTCGCGCTCAAGGACTCGCCCGATATCTGGAATGCCTTGATCAAGTCAAACTATTCGGCCGGGACAGGCGATCTTAAAGTCGACAACATGCTGAGAAGCGCCGAGATCTTGAGGGAAACCTCGTCGATTGAAGGAAATTATTTCGCTTCGACTCGCCCGCGAGATGTGAACGCATACATGGTTTTTGTTCAGCTCAACCTCATTTCCCTGACCCTATCCCCGCTCGGAGCAGCCAATCCTGATGACGGCAAAAGAAGAAAACCAACGCCGATTTGTTCTCCCGCCGCGACTTGCATCGCCAGAGACCAATGCAGGGTCGCAGTGGCGGTGGCCAATATCAGGGATTCCATCGACTCGTTGCCTTCAGGTCCGATCACCGACAAGATCAGCATCGCGTTCAACGCAGCGTGCTCAGCCGTCGGAGGAGGATGCCCTACGGTGCTTGATCCCTCCGATGCCGCCTGCACGGCCGCGATGCAGGTTCAAGGTCAAGTCTTGATCGATACGTTTGCATCGCAGTGGGGCACGTGATTTGAAAAGCATCCTGCGTTTCATGACGGCTATCTCAGCGACGATGTGGCTGGTGAGCCTTGCGCAGGTTCAGGCCGGGGAACTGGGCGAGTTCTATCGCGGTGTTCGTGCAATGGGCATGGGCAACGCGTTCACCGCGGTTTCAGATGACCATGACGCTGTTTTCTACAATCCCGCGGGGTTGGTTTACACCAAAAATGTTGAAATCGATGTCTTGAACCCAAAGTTCGATGTCAGCGCGGATGACATCGAAAGCATCGGATTGATTCGCCAGGCCTCGAGTTCCTTGGATGCCCCGACGGCTTCGGCGATGTTCGGCAAGCATCTCTATGGCGGCGCGGCTATTTATCCGGCCATTCATTTGCCTGGCTTCGTCTTTGGGTATTACGGCGCCACAAGTTTCCGCATGACTGCGCGAAATGTTGCGATGCCGACGATCGAAGTGACCTCATTCCTCGATAATGGGCTTGTCACGGGTTATGGTTTCGAGATGAGGGGATTGGCCAAGCGCCATTACCTGAGGTTGGGCGTGAATGCCAAGTGGTTGATCCGGACGGGTTATGACGGCGTCATTCCATTTGCGGATTTGATCACCGCCAACGCGGAATACTTTCGAAACATGCAGAAGGGGCCTGCCGCTGGTTTCGGGGGAGGAGCTGGTTTCCAGTACGAGATCCCTTTCACCAAAGTAGATGAGCTTGTTCTTGCAGGTGCGTGGCAAGATATCGGCAATACGCGTTTCGGCGGTCGAAACAGTTCGGATGGGCCTCCTCCTATCGAGAATAATATGTCGGCCGGAATGGCGATCGTCCATCGCTTCAGTTCCAACGCCAAGAAACGAAGCAATGTTAAAGTGTCTGGTGAATTCAGGCACCTTCTTCAAGAAAACATCGATCCGATCTTGAGATTGCACGCGGGAATAGAGCTTCAGATCAATCGAGTCTCCGTGCAGGGCGGTATCAATCAGTCTTCTTTTTGCGCGGGCCTGGGAGTCGATCTGGGGCTTGTCAAGGTTTCAGCCGTAACCTATGGGGTTGACCAGCAAGCCCTGGCTTTGATGGATCGTGAACGGCGCTACATGGTTCAACTGACATTGTTTAGCCTGGATCTAGGAAACTTCTCAAGGGGCAGCTCCAGGGATGAAGACCGAAGGAAGTATCCACGGAAATATTGAGGGACAAATCATCCCTGCTTCTTCACCTTCGCGCAAGCGTCGACCATTTTTGAACGGAAGTTATTGAGCTCGTCTTCCCAGATCTCATCTTCGTAGGGCCAGTATTCCTTTGCCGCATCGAAATCACGTTTTGGAACGGCTTTCTCGTCGACCTGAAAGTTCTGGGCGCCTTGAAGGGCCAAGTTCCTACCCGCGCCAGCAAAAATTTCGTACTCTAGAAGAGCGATATTTGACGTGAGAAATCTCAGGTCCTCCTCGATCGAGAGGGCCTTGGCTTTGAGAAAACGATTGATCTCTTGGCCATAAGATCCGCGCAGCTGGTCAAAAGAGGGTTTTGCCCAGGTGGTGAGCGCTAGGGCTGATTTTGGGAACTTCTCAGCCACGGTTCTTTCTTCGCGAGAAAAGGAATTCATCTCTTTTTGGCGTTTCAAGAATTCCGGGTGCCTTCCGAGTTCACGCAAAACGACTTCAGGCACTTGGTAGTCTTTTCTTCCTAAATACGATGCAAGCTGATCGTAGTAAGCCTTCTCCGGTGTTTTTCCTGAAGCGTTGAAGTCGACCATCTTTTTAAGCGCGTCATAATAACGCGTCTTATATTGCTTGACCGCAGTGAGGGCATCCCCGAATTGGCAGATTTCTTGATAGCCTAAGCTTTGAATGAAGTAGCTCTCTGGCATATAGGCGCCTTCAAAGTAAGGAGTGTGCAGCGTGAACATATTCCCCACGGCGTGGTTTCGATCGCCCGAGCGCAAGAGAGCCCAGGCATTATCGATCGCTGATTCAATATAGAGGTTTGTTTCGCGCGAGACTTGCGTCAGGTACTGGTGCGCGGCTTTGTAGTTGCCTAATATAAAGTGGATCCTTCCCAAACTTACCGCCGTTGCATCAAAGACCACCGGGTCTTCAACGCTTCGGAAGAGGTTTGTCAGCTCTTTGCCCGCGGTTTCGTAATTCTGAGGCGATTCCTTTTGCGCTACGATCGACATGGCGGCGAGGTAGCGCGCGTGTTCTTTCCAAGTTGATTTTTCTGGCACGGCCTGAGAGTGGCGCCGGGCGGCGGCAAATGACTTTTGGTCGAACGCGCGTTCAGCCAGCGCCATGGAAAGGAGCGCCAGCGCTTCGGGCTTGATCTTCGGTGTCTCAAGAAGTTTCTGGGCAATCTCTACGGGCAACCATGACTTGGCGGCTACCGAGCTTCGAGCGAGTTTGCTCAGGCTCAAGAGCGACTCATTGTCATACTTGAGGCTCTCGGCAGAGGCGGGTGTCGCGCTTAAGGCTTTGACGAAAGCGAGGCCCGCAAGCCTGGCGAAGGATTGCTCTTCAAGGATCCATCCAGTAAATGAAAAAGATTTTGTCCGGATGAGCGCCGCCTTCGATTGAAGGGCGAGGCTGTGAAACGCCTCGGTTGCTTCATCGAATCTGCTGTACAGCACCGAGAAAAGAGCCTTGATGAATTTGTACCCGTCGTCGGTCGTGGGGTCGTAACTGAGCAGTTTTTGTTCGGGCAAGTTTTTGACCGCAGAAGTGATCTTAAGCGCATGTTCTGGAATTTTTATCTCGGAAGAGGCCTCTTTGAGGCTATAGCGCGATCGTCTGGCGATTTCTTCCAGGGGTTGTCCGGCAGATTCGACGGCAAGCGGCTGTTTCTTGGGTCTGAGGTTCAATTCAGGGATGGGTAGAGCACGGACAGTGATGTCAGATTTCGTGATCACAAGTGCGGGCTGGGTTTGCACCTGAGAGACTACCATCTCTTCCGCGGTACCCACGAGAGCGCGCCTACCCACCAATTGACCAGCGGCGTTTTCATCCTTTTGAGACGCGGCTGTAACTTTTGAAGAATCTTTTTCTTTGCTGAAAGAGTTTTTCAGTTCGGCCAACTTCTCGCTCACTTTGGATTTGAGCTGCGACCACCAGCTGGTTTGGGGGGCGCTTTGAGCTGCCGAGGCCTGTGTCTGAGGTTGAGCTTGAGGATCTGCGGTAAGCTCGGTGTTTGGGTTTGGTAAAACGCGCTGAGAGGGCGCCAGCTCTCGTTGCGCAGAGACAGAAGCTTTCTCTGAATCGTTGTTCGTCGATGCGCTGGTTTTGGGTTCGCTAACTTGTTCAGCGAACCCAGCAGGTGCCGGGGGGCCATAGGAACTCGCGTCAGCTCCTCCGCCGAGGGCGGTGCTTGTCATGGTCAAAAGCTGGATCATCGAATAGAACGCAGTCTTCTGGAGCTTCATAAACGCGACTCCTTTATCTCTTTAATTGAAGAGATAACTGATACCGAACATGAGATTCTGATTATTGACCGTGTCTTCAAAGTAACCTGGGCCGCCGTTCCTGATCGCGGTTTGCCCTTCATTCGTATTCACGCGGTCTTTGTATTGCATCCAACGGTATTCGACGCGGATATTCCATTTCGGGCTCAGCCAGAATTTCTGGCCTACGCCGAGTCCGTAGGTGAACCGATACTCGTTCGTTTTCGTCAATCCGAGGTTGGGTGCGATATACAGGTCGAAGTGGCTGATCTTTTTCCCCAAGAAAGAGAACTTGGCGTAGATCGGGGTAAAGTGCGGAGAGATGCCGATGTACTGCTCTTCTTCATTGAATTCGACGCTGGCGTTTCGGGTTTCCTTAAATCGTTTTACGACCGCCGAATCTGACGAGAGCATCTTGTAGGCCATGACTTCAACGCCCCAAAGCTCGGTGAAATGGTAAGCGATCGAGCCGCCGAGTGTCTTGGTGTCTTGAAAGTCGACGCGTTGATAAAGCCCGAAAAGAGGGGTTATCTCGATGCGCCCAGCCTTGGTGTATTGCTTGTTTTGGATCACTTCGAACTGCTTGTCGTGCGCTTTCCAGTATTGGTTTTGGATGTCTGAAATATCCACTTCGCTGTTCTCAGGCGAGCCCGCTTGAGGGGCGGACTGGGCCTTTTTGTCTTGGGCCGTCGCTTCGCTCGCGCTCAATATGAGAAGCAGCCCCGAATAAATGATTGTCTTCGTCAGACTGCGTGAATTTCCGGTTTTTTCAGCCATGATGTTTCTCATTTTGAGCCCCTCACAATTCATTTCGTCGATTTAAAGAGGAACGGATAACTTACGGTTACGCGCGTTCCGTTCTTAGGTTGCGGAAATTTCCACCCTGATATTTTCCCCAGCATGCATTGTTCAACAGGAGGAGAGTTCAAGGTTGTTTGTTTGATGCTCTGAGCCTCTACGCTACCATTGGCGTTGATCTGCCAGAGCACGACGACTTTCCCAAACAGATCAGGTTCAGCCACCAATTGTCGTTCGTAGCAGTATTTGATCTGTCCCAGGTTGTTGCGAATGACGGCTTCAATCACGCTCTTATCAAGTCCGCCATCGACAATGCTCTCTTCCTCGACAAGCTTGTAGCTGCCGCGTCCGATGCCTTGGCCCACTCCGGAGCCGATGCCAGTGCCCGATCCCTTGCCGAGCCCTGTGCCTGATCCGCCGCTAAAACCCTGGCCAGATCCGGCGATTGCGAGTTTGCCAAGTTTTGTGGCGCCCGCGATGGCGGTTGCGCCGCTTCCCACCGCTGCAAGCTGGGCTGCTTTGGTCTCTGCCCCCGCCATGCCGGCTGCGACTTGTCCTACGCCAGTTTCAGATACGACTGCGTTGCTTGCCTTGGAATTTGAGAGGACATTGCCTACGAGACTCTTAAGACCACCGGTGAGGGCTTGAGCCAGTTTGGATTGCGCCGATGCCGCAGCACCCTGGGTGGGTGCGGTTGTTTGGGCGCTTTCTGAGCCGCTGCCCCCGCCGCCTTGGTCTTGTGAAGGTTCAGGTTCAAAAATCTTCTCTACCGGAATGTTTTGGATGCGCGCATATACGGGATAGGGTTCTTCGACTTCAGCATCTGGCCGGCCGAAGAGCAAGAACCAAAAAGCGAAGAGCAACCCGACTGCTGCGATGCTAGCCCCGAGTGGCTTGCGCAGTTCTTTGGGCAAAACTTCAATGCGTGGAGATCCGATGATCAGCGCGCCCTGCGACACCAAGATCTCAACGACATACTTGCCCGAAAACACGCGATACACGGTGCCAAGCTCAAGGGTGGTTGGTTTTGCCCATTCTTCGAGTTTAAGAATGGTGCTTCCAGATTGGATGCGTCCGCCCGCTGAAATCCACTCCGCTGGCAATTGAGCCATGACTTGTTTGCCTTGTTTCCAAAGCATGCGAAAAGACGACTCAAGCCCGAAACGCTTATCAAGGGTGAAAGTGTTCTGAACGTTCAACACTTCTTCAGGAATTCCTTTGACGTAGAGCCGCACTCGAATGACGACGGATTTGTCTTTGCTGTCTGTGACGGGAAGCCACTTCTGCTTTCGAAGCTCAGGAAGGGGAGAGGCGGCTTGGCAAACCCTTACGCGACGTGAACCAATCTCTAAAACGGCTTGGGCTTCGCTGAGCTCGGCTTCAATCGCGGTTTTTCCGTTGATTTTGAGTCTGGTGGGGCCGCCAAGGTCCATGATAACGGGTTTGTTGTTTTGAATTTTGATGCCGACGTGAATGGGGCCGATGCCTTTTCCTGACAAATGCACATGCGCGCCGGGGCTTTGCCCCAAGAGAGTAAGCCCTTCTCCCAGTCGATGGGTGGCGAGAACCTTGTCTTCGTTGTCTAAGAGTTCAAGGCGCATCATGTCGGTTACCTCAGGTACTCATAAGAGGTCATGATGCGACCGCGTTGGTTGTGTTTGATGCGATAAAGGTGCTTGAGATCGAGATCGGCTCCGTGAAGAAGGTAGGCGGCGTTGGGCTTTTTCACCTTTCCTTCGATGCTGGCTTCTTCGAAATCGATCACCGTCCGTGAACGGATTTTCTTCACGATCTTCTTTTCGACGATGTTTCCTTGAGCGTCGCGACTAACAACGGTTTCAGTTGAAACCACCTTGGTGTCGTCGGATGAGGCGGATGCCGAGCCCAGCGAGGCGAAGCAGAGAATGAAAATGAAGCCCAAAAATCTAAAAATGTTCATACAACCAGCCCCAGTGCTTTAGTTAATTAAAGCCTATATTGTTATGTTAAATTAACTATTGCACCGAGTCAAGTTCGCCGTCTTTAAATAAAATTCATCTATATCAATGACTTGTATTTGTAGAAACGGATGCCATTCCGCGCTGCCGGGCAGACCCATTTTCGTCGATCTTGACGCGCAATAGAACTTGTATGGCTCTCTTGAACCATTCAATTTCGCTTTCGCTGAAGCCGGCGCTTTGTTGAGTGGGGGCTGAGAACCATTTTGCAAGCTGCCAGCGCAGCTTCGGATCGACTTGATCGGCTTCAATCTGTTTTGAGACCTTTGGGTGAACCAGGTTTGAATTGATTTCAAATTGCAGGCGCTTGGCTTTTTCAGCCCACTCAGAACTTGCTTGCGCGGCAAGAACCTGTGAGATGGCGTAGGCATACCCGGGTTCGCCCATTTCAAAATATTTCCTCGCCAGCTCATAAGAATGTTCGCCTTTCTCTGAAGGCGACTTCGAACCCAAGATCTCAAGGCCGATCTCGTAAATCTCTTCTTCCTTCTTTTGAGAGTGTTCAGAGGTCTTGATCTGCGGGCGAGCACCCCAGATTTTCGCAAGGCTCTCGCGCACGACCCTGGTCTTTTCACCGAAATGCTCGAGAAGCTTGTTCACCCGCGCGTCGAGATCAAGCGGAGACTCGATCTCACTCATGAGTTTTGCGGTCTCAAGAGCCATCTGACGCGCTTGTTCGCGCAACTCCTTGGTTTGCCCTGAGATGGTTTCTCGATAGGCCTTGCGGTCGATTTCAGTGGCGTTGAGAAGGGCCTGTGGCACTGCTGCGGTATCAAGAGTTTCGGCAAGTTCTATGAGAAGCTCGGCCTTGACCAGGTTTGTCCAGATCACGCCTGACCCTTTCAAAGCCCTCGGAACTTTTTCATTCATTTTTTCAAGCGTCGAGACAAGTTTGGCGTGCAAATCGGTTTTCTTCTTAAAATTCTGGGCCGGATTGTTGTTCGACTTCACGAAACGCAACTGTTTGAATGCCTGCGCTGTTTTCTCGAAGTTCGCCTGGGTGATGGTCAGCGCTTCAAGGTCGGGGTCGTCTTTCAAGAGGTTGCCCGCTTGTTTCACGAAAGAGTTCTTTTCAAGCTCGTGAATGGCAGCAAGATTTTTCGAGCTTTCTTGTTTTAGCTTCGGATCAAGCTTGAACCTAAACAACGCTGAATACAGCTCGATGAGCTTGTCCCAGAGGTAAGCCTTTCGATAAAAGGGCTCAAGGGCCAGCAAAGCTTGCATGCGTACCTTTTCATCGGGCGCTTTCGAGGCCTTTTCCAAGCGCTGCAGCGCCAGTTCGGTGTCTTCAATTTGAAGGGCTGCGTTCGCTGATTTCATCAGCGCCTGTGAGACGAAATTTGATTCCGGGTGTTTTTCAGCGAACTTTGCGAATTCTTTTGCGGCGGATTTCCAGTCTTGGCCGGTTTCAAGCTTCTCTAGAAGCTTGAGGTTTGAATACTCGTTCGTACGCAAGAGTTCTTTTTTGAGGTCGGTTTTTGAGTAGCGCCCCGACTCGATCAAACTTCCCGAGAAGCTCAAGAGCTCTTCCCAGCGTGATTGCTTTTCGAGCAGCACCAATGCGTCTCGGGTCAAAGCGACGGCGTCTTTTTGGTCGTTGAAATAGCGAGAGTAAAAAACCATCCTCGCCAGGGCGTCTTGTTCTTGCCCGTACTCACGGTGCAGCCTTGCCGATGTGGCGAGGATATTCGAAGAAGTCTCACGCATCTTGGGGTTCGCCAGGTGCAGGGCCAAGAAGAAATCATAAGCTTTTGAAAGTTTTTCATGAATGGGGTGCATGGCGCCCGGCTTGATGGCGATATTGCTTTCTTTGCTCAAGGCCTCAAGAGAGGCGATCTCGCCTCGTATGGCGTCGTCTTGTTTTTCTCCGGAGCCGTGATGCCAGGCCAGCCAACGGTAGTCGTCGGCTGCATTTTGCCACTGCTTCAGGGCGTGGCGCAGTCCGGCCCGGCGAGAGCGCAACTCAAAGCTTTCATCAAGAGAGTGCCCCCGCCATGGCGTCAGGAACGCCCTTATTGCCAAGTCGTAAAGGGTCAACGCCTGTTTTGCGGTGACCAGGTTCTGGGTCTTTGACCATTCCCCGTGCAAGAATGCGCTGAATTCCTTCAAAGTATCAAAGCTGATCTTTGAGAGTCGTTTGCGGTAGTAGTCCTCAGGTTCGATGTGATTGTCGGGAAGCTTAGCGCTAGGCGCTTGTTTAAAGGCAACCACAGGGACCTTGGAGGCGTTGACCTTCTCATGAGAATATTCGTTGGCGAAAAGCTCCGCGGTCGACGCGTGCTCTGCTTGGGGTAAATCATCAGAATAAGCTGGGATAGCCCTGAGGTCTGTTTCGGCGACTTTCGCGAAGCGTTCGAGTTCAGCAAGGACCAAGTCCCTTCTTCTCATTTTTTCAGCCGATTCCGCGCGGAGGCGGTACAGCAGAGGCGCTCTAGGATGTTGCCCGAGCGCGCCGAGCAGTTGATCTGCGATGACCATCGCATTCTGGTGCTTGCCCTGGTCTCGGTAAACGTTCGTGAGCCTTAGCAGGAGCTCGAGAGGTTCCGAGACTTGGTAAGCTGATGTTTCTTCTTCGGGAATCGCAGTCTTTTTCGCCGTCAAGGCGGCAATCCTCTTTTCGCGCGCGGCGGAATACTCTTGCGCGATCGCCGGCGGTGTTCTGCCTATCTTCTCGAAATAGACGAAAGCCTCGTTTGGCGCGTTGGCATTTGGCAGTTCGGCATAGAATGCGACAAGGTCGCCGAGCGCTTCTTTTCGCAGTTCAAGGCGAGCTCGTTGAACGCCGGCCGTGTTCACGCCGTCGATGACTTTTTCGAGCGAAAGGATCGCAGAATCAAGATCGCTCATATTGTAATAGGTCCACGCCATTTTATAGAGAGCGAAGTTTTTTAGCCGTGGGTGGTCTGCTTTGACGATCTCTTTGAGCTGGCCCAAAGCTTCGTTGAACTTTCTGTCGTCAAAAAGAATCTCAGCCATCGCAAGCCTGGCGTCTCCCACGAGGGGTGATTCCGGGAACTTGGATACGAGCCTTTCATAGTACTTGTACGCATTCTTGGTGTCTTTGAGTTCGCCGTAGTTGTAACCGATGCTGAAGATCACGACGTCCATTTGCGGATGCCCCGGAAACTTCGTTTCCACTTCTCGGAAGACCTTGATGCTGCCGTCAAGATAGGCTTGCGGGTGTTTGAGGCGGGAGGTTTTGAACGGGTTGTTCAAGAAGTAGTTCGCCGTTCGCGCGCGGTCTGAGAGAAGAGTGGCTTTTCGGATAAGCAGTTCCGCGATCATGCCTCCTTTGGCCCTCGGGAGCAGGCTGTCAAGCTGCGCCAGCGCTTTCGTTCTAGCGTCATCGGCGAGCAGTTCAAGTTTCGCGTGGCGTTTTTCGTCGTCGAGGAAGCTTGATTGGTCAGCGATGAGGTCGCCGAAGAAATCAAGATTGTGACTTTTGTAAAAACGCCTCAGTTTCTCGAGTTTTTTTTGGTCGCCAGTGGCGGCATTGGGCGATAACAAGACCCAGCTCAAGCTGGCGGCGAGCCAGAACAACAAGCCCAGGCGTTTAGGGACGGGTTTGAAAGCGTCTTTGAGTGCTAGCATCTTCATTGCCTGATTACCGCGAACTTGAAGTCATTGAACCCCGCGCGCGCAGCCGTATAAAGCACTTGTTTTACCGTCTTCAGCGGGATCGACTTGTCTGCCTGGAAAAGAATCTTCCCTTCAAACTTGACGCCCGACTTTTCGGCAGCGCTCTTGCTGTCGCGGGCGATCGTGGCAAGTTTAGTGAAGAGGTGAACGATCTTCTTGCCGTTCTCAGAGGTTGTTCCGCCTGGCGTGACCGCATTTTGCAGGGGAACGATGAGTTCTTGGTCAATGTAAATGCCGTTGGTTTTCGCAATGAGCTTCACGCCTTGAGTGAGCTCGGCGCCCTGACTCGACCAAGGCAGAATGATGTTCGAAGCGGGTTCTAAATTGATGCTGCCGCTGCCCACGGTCATGAGCATGAATACAAGGATGATCACGAGGGTGTCGATCAAGCTTGTGATTTGCAGTGGGAAGTCTTGATCTCCCCGCCTTCTTTTCCCAAACATTCCAGCCCTCATAAAATGCTCCTTTAAGGATTCGCCGTTCCAAGGTTTGCGATGACGAAATCAGGGAACAACAAATCCACTTTCACCTGTTGGCCGTTTCGCTCGTCCACGATCGCCAGTTGGCCGTCGGCAGGAGAGAGATTCCGCGTCGTATCCATGATGCGCACCAGTTCTTCGTATTGCATGTCGATCTCAGAGTTGAAGTGCACCGAGAACTCTTTCGGGCGCTCACGCTTGATCTTGACGAGTTCTTGATGAAGCTTCACGAGATCTTGGTCAGAGCCCGTAGAAGCCTTTTGACCCGCTGCTGGGATCCATTTCTTCCCGCTCAAAGAACCTGCGCCGCTGACCACGAGTTCAACGCCTTTGGCTTTTACATTGAGTTCAAGCTTGAACTTGGCCTCATCCTTTTTTTCGGCCGACGCAGGCACGATGACAGTGACTGGCACCTTGGCGTCGAGGCCCACGAGATTGATGTAGGTCGCCGAGAGCAACATGAAACAGATCAAAGTGACGAAGCAGTCGATGATCGGAGTCAGGTTGAGCTCGAAGTCGTGCGCCGTGTGGCTGCGTTTGACGAACATTTAGGCTGCTCCTTTGATCGGCGTGGGTTTCTTCTCTTCAGGAACTTCTTCAAAGCTCAATTTAGAGAAGTCATCCTCGCTATCTGAATAAAGCCTGCCGTGAAGCATCGCTAAGGTTCGGCCGGCGCCTTTCTCAAGCTCATCCATCAACTTGTTGGCTCTGCCGTTAAGGATGCTGAATGCGATCATCGCTGGAATCGCAACGAGCAAACCAAGCGCGGTGGCGTTCATCGAAATCGAAATGCCTTCGGCAAGCAAGCTCTGCTTGGTCGCGGCATCGGCCGATGCAACCGCTTTGAATGAAGCGATAAGGCCGGCGATGGTTCCCAAAAGGCCTAGAAGGGTAGCGACGTTTGCGAGCATCGCCAGGTATCCGATGCGTTGGTTGATCTGGCCTGAGCTATCAAGAATCGAGACCTCAAGCGCAGTCTTGATTTCGGCTTCGTCACGGGCGGCTTTCATGAGCCCGGCCTTTACGACCTTTGGAAGGGGTTTGTGCTCATTCGATGCGCAAAGGTCGAGCGCGCCCTGAAGGTTGCCTTTTGAAAGCAGCCCTTCGATTTTTCCCATGAAGTCTTTCGAGTCGATCGAAAGCTTGAAAAAAAGCGCCACGACCCTTTCCCAAATGAGCGCTGCTGCGATGACCCCTGCCGCGGCGATCGGAATTAAGTGAATGATGTCTTTCATTTTCCCAGCTCCTTTTTATGTGCTAACGAACAATATCTCTCGGTGTGTAGTCGATGCTGACGTAAGTGGTTGAGGTCGGTATCGCCGAACCGTGGAAGACGACTCGGTTTCCATCGACCTCATAAGTCCAGCCATTGGTCGCGCTATTTGAAACTCGATTCCCATTTTGCGTGACGACGATCGTAGATACGTCAGGCACGTCCTTCAAGATCACGGCAGTGGTGGCTTCTAAGATTTTTTCCCCTACGTTAAGCAGTCCAGCCGAGAAGTCGGCGTCACAGATGCTGGCGACTGCGCCCCCGGTCTGGGCCGCGATATCCAAAAACTTGGTTCCCACTTCTGAGAAGGGGCCAAGAGCGACGCATTCGGCTCTTGTGATGTCTTCAACAACCATTGACGAGACGAAGTAACCTCGCACTGAACCATTGTTCGGAGTTGAAATCGGGCTTTTCACGGTATCGAGGAATGACATGAGCGCGCTCACCGTCGCCGCTGTATTGTCATCGGCGTCGCTGAACTCAATGATCGCCAAGAAGGCATCGCTTCGTAAGAAGCCGCTATTGCAGTTGCTTATGTTTGGCTCTGAGAACGCAAGTTGAACGGCATCAAGCCCATGGGCGTCTGCCGAACCAAAAAAGCCGACGTCCGCGTTCTCGCCAACCACTTGAACTCCATTTGCAGTGTCGGGAGTCACGATTTTTGGATTTGCGCCTGACGACACAAAACACGCAGCTTGTCCGCTCAAGTTAGGATCGTTGGGATTGAGCGGGTCTACGGGACGAATGTCAGTCGTGACGACCGCGATCCGATAATCCATGCCTTTGTCTTCGAATTGATCCATGAACGAGCTGATGCTCGTGCGAAGATTGTCTTGCTTGGGGCCCATGGTCCCTGAGTTGTCGATGACCCACAAGATATCTACCTTGTTGTTGACCAACCCATTGGTGAGAAAACCTAAATTTCGGGGTAAAACTTTAAAGCGAGGATCCCGCTGACCGCATGCGGCGGCGACAAGACTAGCGGCAACAATAAAGCACCAAGCACCACAAAGAGAGGGTTTTGATAAAAGAGAGCGCCGAGTTGATTTCGAGGAGTAAAACTGGAAGAACTTCATAGGCACCTCACCAAACTGTTATGTAATACTAACAGTGTTGATAATAGTTTACTTATTCGGTCAACTGGTCGCAAGTCCTTTTTCGCGCCGCGTAACTAGTTAAGATTGCAGGTAGTTTTGGAATTCGGTTAGGATGGAGGCGGAGGTGCCTGGTTGGACGACATATATGTGCGAACACAGCGAAAGGATTATGGTCCTTTTTCAGAACAAGAGCTCCAATCCCAAATTCGAGCAGGTCGGGTACCTCTTACCGCTTGGTTGTATCAGGACGAAAAGTGGAGCCTGCTTTTTGAGACGACTGGTCTAGCCGAGCTGCATCCTGATTTTGAGCCCAAGCCCGAAAAACCTCCTGTGCCAAAGCAGGCAAAAAAAGCCGAGGCACTTCCTTTAACCCTCGCTTCAGCAGCGCTATCTCAGTCCACGGCATCTACGGGTGGCACGGTGTCGGCGGAACCGGTTTGGTTCGTCATTCGAGATAAGAAAAAATCTGGCCCTTACTCTGCGGCGGACATTGTTGGGCAATTGCAACGCAAGGAATTGATGGGCAGTGCGTTTGTCTGGCGACCCGGTTTTTCAACGTGGCAGAAACTTTCACAAGTGACCGAGTTCTCTCGCGAGTCGATGAATCGGCTTGCTCGAGAGGGCACTTCGGTCGATATCTTAGTCAAACGCAAGTTTGCGCGCGCTCCGTATGAAGTAGAAGTGATTGCTCACGACAATACGAGGGCGCTTGAGGGGAAAAGCATGGTGATCGGAGAAGGCGGGCTTTTTCTCTCGACCCCCAAACCCACTCATCCCATAGGAGCAAGATTAAAATTACATTTTCGTGAAGGAGGTGCCTCTGCGTTTAATGCAGTAGCCGAAGTGGTCTCTATTGTGAGAGGCCATATGCCAGGATACTGTTTAAAGTTTGTCGCTCTCTCGGATAGCGATCGAAAACGGATCGCGAAGTTTGTTTCGGAAAGGAGAACTTCCTCTTGAGAAAAGCTTTTGTACTCGACACCAATGTTCTGCTCTTTGATCCGGTTGCCATCCAGAAGTTCGGGGCGAATGACGTCATCATTCCCATTACGGTCATTGAAGAGATCGACCGCTTTAAGCGCGAGATGTCTGAGAATGGACGCAATGCCCGTCACTTTTCGAGGTTGATGGACCAGATCCGCAAACAAGGCACGCTCTCTCAGGGAGTGAAGCTGACCAACGGCGCGATCCTTACCGTAGAGTTGGCGCCCGGAGGGCCGCTGCCTCCTGAGCTTTCGGGAGACAGGCCTGACAACCGTATCCTCGCTACGGCGATGAATCTGCGCAAAACCGCGCCTAAACGCCCTGTCGTCTTCGTCACCAAAGATACCAACCTGCGTATCAAGGCGGATGCGTTGGGGATCGACGCGGAAGATTATGAGCCAACGAATGTGCACTCGGAAGAGCTGTACGCCGGAATAACCACGATGAACGTGGATGCGGAGTTGGTCGATGAGTTCTACGCGCAAAAGAAGCTGCAACTCAAAGAGCACCATCTACATCCGAACCAGTACCTCATCTTGAAAGATTCGACCAATCCTCACCATACGGCGATGGGAAGGTATAATCGCGAGATTGATTGCGTGGTGCCCATCTACAAACCGGCTGAGGGCTTATGGGGGATTTTCCCGAAGAACGCCGAGCAAAGCTTTGCCATCGATATGTTGCTCAACGATGACATCAAGCTCGTGAGCCTGGTGGGAAAAGCGGGAACAGGAAAAACCCTGCTCGCGATCGCAGCGGGCCTCGCGAAAACGGTGGATGAAGGGGTGTTTCACAGGTTGCTCGTAAGCCGCCCTGTTTTTCCGTTGGGCAAAGACATCGGTTTCTTGCCTGGCGACATCGAAGAGAAGCTCAACCCTTGGATGCAGCCGATCTTCGATAATATTGACTTCTTGTTTGGCGCAAGCCCAGTGAAGTCAAGGCGTGGAGCGGGCAAAGGATGCCAAGAGTTGATCAACCAAGGACTCTTGAACATCGAGCCTTTGACCTACATCCGTGGACGAAGCATTCCGCAGCAATTCATGATTGTGGATGAGGCGCAGAACTTAACCCCTCATGAAATCAAGACCATCATCACGCGTGCGGGCGATGGTACGAAGATCGTGCTGACGGGCGACTGTTTTCAGATCGACAACCCTTATGTCGATTCGAACAACAACGGCTTGGCTTATGTGGTTGAACGTTTCAAAGACGAGTCGATTTCAGGTCATATTTCACTTGTGAAAGGCGAGCGCAGCAAGCTTTCAGAACTTGCCAGCAATCTGCTTTAGTTGTTCATCGAGCCGGGTTTGAAGTTTTGCTTGGAACTCTTGCGAGAGTTCTTGCAAGTCTTTGAGCTCGGCTCGTTCTTCAAGCACATCCATCAGGTGTTGGCCCCTTAGGGTGACCATGATGTCGTGCGGATCCCTTTGATAAAGCTCATGATAGGCGAGCAGCTCTTGCAAGAGCTGGGTTTTATCCATCGCGAGTAGCGCTACACGGTAGGCCGCAGCCTCTTTTTGGCGCTCTTTGAGCACCCGATGCGTCTTTAAATAAACTACGTTCATCTTAAAACCAATTCCCCTGGTCGTCTTGAGCAGCGTCTTAAGACGCTGATTTTCTGGATTTAAATCTAAGCAAACCACATGCCTTTGAGGGGCCGAAAGAAAACAAGGGCTTGGGTGATTGAAATGGTCGGGTTTTGGTAAAAACTACAGGGGTGAAAAACAGGGTGACAGCTTTAAGACGTGACTATCACCGCGCTAGCCGGACAAGTCTTCAGAGTCAATTTATCAAATTTGATAAATCGTGCTTTTGTCTAAAAGTTCAACACCCGTCAACGCCACTTACCGGTAAGTTCAATGCCTCTAAGCTTAATTTTCTAAAAGCCAGGCTGGCTTCTAAATTGCTTTTGACCCGCGGAATGTTGTCTAAGGTCCACGTGTATCCATGCTTTGCCCTGTTAGTGATCGCCATGAGCTGGTGCGCGCAGGCGCAAACGCAAATCCAAATAGACACTCATGCCGCTGAGATCAAGATCTCCTCACACCATTTCAAAATCGGTCAAAGGCGTGTTTTGGTGGAAGAAGGAACAGAAAACGGGGTGCCATACTTCAAAGTGGAATACGACCGCTACGAGAAATGGAAGTATTGGATATGGGGGCGTTCCCGCGGTGATTCTTCGTGTCCGGAAGCAGGGAGTTGTAAAGCATGGGACATCGATGACCTCGACAGAGCTTCGCAATACTGGCTAGAGACGGATGAGCTAAAGGTGGGCGGACGTTTCACAATGAAACTTTCGCCAAACGAGAGCAGAGACTGGCAAAAGCTTGCGATAATTGATGACGACGTCTTGCTGGTGCTTGAAGACAAGCTGAACCTTTTTTTTCAGAACAACTTAGCAGCGCTCAAAGAGTTAGCCCAGGCGATGGAGACCAAGCTCAAGGAGAATGGCTTCTCATATAACTTTGAGCACCCCTTAAGAAGGGGCTTCTTTCAGGTGCGAAGAATCTTAGAGAATGGCGGGAACTGGGGCGGCATAAAAAATCCATTGCTCAAAGAAAAGTTTCTCAAGGCCTATAGGGCAAATGACATCCCACTGCCCATCAATGAGTTGCGCTACTTTGATCGGCCCATCAAGACGCACCCTCTGATCGTTGTGCACGCCTCATCGATGTGGGATGGAACCGAGTCCGCGAAACCCTCCATTGATGCGCTTGTTCGAAAGTTTAAAGCAGCAAAGAAGCCTGTGATTTACCTTGTATCCGACGATTCGATGCAAGACTTCAGCTGGTACACCGAGGATCGGAACCCGACGTTTGCCGTATATTCAGAGCGGGGCGAGCACATGCTGGAGTTTTTGAAATCGGAAGTTACGGTGGTCGGCGGTTTTTCACTTCAAGGGTGCCAAGGTCGCGCGATGACGTCGATCGTCCACAATTACTTTAAGAGAAACACCAAGCCGCTCACACTTCATTTGCCTTTGAGGGCGATTTACTCGGCAAAAGTGAACTTCACGGAGGAATCGCCTAGGCTGGAAGCGCCTGTGAATGACTATGAGACGCGAACCATGACCTTGTTTGAAATATTGCAGGGGTTTAGGTTTTTCGGCGGTACGAAGGGGTTTCTCGATTTCTATCGCGGGGTCGAGTTTTACAAAGACAAGACCTATCGCGACCCTGTTCCACTGAGCGACAAACTTTATTTCGGAAACGACAAGGTTTGGTCGCGCATTACCGGCGCAGTGACGACGGAAGGGTATCAATTCCACTTTTTGTTGGATGGCAGGCCTATCGGGGATCCCCTGGGCTCAGGAAACCGGTCGGTGAAACTCAACTTCATTACTGAAGATTACTAATACTAGCCTTTGCGAAAACGTACTTTGAACGTCGAACCTTTGCCTTCGCCTCGTGAAGTCGCTTCGATATCGCCTCCATGCGCGCGAGCCGCTTCACGCGCGATATAAAGGCTCATCTGTTTTATAGGAAGCGTGCCTGGCTTGGTTTGTGGCAAATCAAAAATGGATGCCATTCTTTCATTCGCGATGCCGCAGCCCTGGTCTGAAACTTCAAGCGTCACTTCTTCTTCCGTTTGAGCCAATGACACGTTCACTCGACTCCCGTCTCTACAATATTGAATCGCATTTTGAACGAGGGCGGTGAAAATTTGCCGGATGCGCAGTTCGTCGGTGACCGCTTGGATCGGTCCGTCTGCCTGAGATACTTTCAGTACGATATTCTTTTCCTGCGACCACGCGCTCAAAACTTCGAGGCTATCACTTAAGATCTTCTTCACGTCGGTCACGGTCCGTTCCAGCTGCAAGCCGCCCTTTTCAATCTGGGTGAGATCAACGAGATTTTGAATCAATTGGTCGACTCGTTCCGCCGATCTGCGAATGCGTTCTATTTGTTTGATGGTACGGCTGTCGACGCTAAGCTCCTCGAGGCTCTTTGAGAGCAGATGAGAGTAGGCGATCACCACGCTGAGAGGGTTGCGCAGGTCGTGTGCGATCGAAGAGGCGAGCACTGCCTTGAAGTTTTCGTCGTTCATCCAGTCCTTCCTGCCTCGAGGATTTCCTTCGCGATCCGCTCTTTGTGCTCGATTTTCTTGCCGTTCACGCAATGGGGGCAGGTGCTCGGAGGGTTGTACGAAGCTGTTTCCTGCTCTTCTTCGGTCACCGGGTTTTGACAGTTAAAACAGAGTACTGTCGGTGTTTCATTGAGGCTTGCATCAACCGCGACGCGCTGGTCGAAGACAAAACACTCTCCTTGGTAATGGCTTCCGCCCGTTTCCTCGAAATACCGTAAAATGCCGCCATCGAGTTGGTAAACATCCTCAAACCCTTCCTTTTCAAGGAGCGCCGATGCTTTTTCGCAGCGGATGCCTCCGGTGCAGAACGTAACCACGGGTTTTCGCCTAAGGTCTGCGGGCAGTTCCTTCAATTTCAGCGGAAATTGCCTGAAGGTTTTCAAATCCATATCGATGGCGCGTTCAAACGTGCCGATGCGGACTTCGTAGTCGTTTCTCGTGTCGAGCATCACGAAATCGCGATTTTCTTGAAACCACGTCTGAAGATCCTGGGCGGAGAGTCTCTTTGCCGTGTACCTGGAGGGGTTTACTTCCGGCACACCCATCGAGATGATCTCTTTCTTTATCTTAACGAGCATTCGAGTGAACGGCTGATAGTCGGATTCACTTTCTTTGAACGGGAAGTCAGAAAAGCCCCACGTCTCGATTATTTTCTGTTTGAAGGCATCGATTGAGCGTCTGTTACCGGCGACAAAACCATTGACGCCTTCGCGCGCCAATAAAAGAGTGCCTTTCAGCGACAAAGAGACGCAAAATTCGCGTAGCGTCGCTCGAAGTTCAGGCAGGCGCTCGGCCTGGATCTCAAAAAATTTGTAGAACGAAACATTGATGAATTTCATTTTTTTCACACTTTGGCCTAACTTGTGCGCGGTACCGAGGCTCGGCGAAGGCGGTCAAAAATCGCATATCCCAGGGCCGTGTTCGTAGCACAAGGTTCACTAAATAGGATCTCCGCTTTAGATCTGTCAAGTGAGCGCAGCTTTGAAAAAAAATATTGCGCGGCCTCTTTGGGGCTGCTTGATAAGGGCAGGCTTTCTAGGATGACTTCACAACTGGGCAGCGACTCTTTGAGTAGGGCCTGTGTTTGAATTCCCTCAGAAAAAGACAAAAATCCCACGGTAGAGACGCTTTTGCAGCGTTCGACAAATCGACGGCGTTCCTCGTTGCTTAAGTCCCTGAGAGAGGAAGGCAAGAGGTTTAGCATCTTGGTCGGGGCATAGTGACTTGAAAGCAAGCCGGGAGCTTGTTGAGGGGTGTTCTCAGCATTACCCGGACCAATAAGAATCTCGGCGCCGCTAGACCTTTCAAGCTCCTCGCGGCTGATCGCCCCAGGGCGCAAGAGAAAAAGCGCTCCATCAGGGTTGATCAAGAGCACTGTCGATTCCAGCCCGATTTCACAGGGGCCTCCATCGATGACCATCGGAATGCGGTCGCCCAACTCTGTGACAACATCTTGAGCAGTCGTCGGGCTAATGCGCCCGAAACGGTTTGCGCTGGGCGCGGCCAAAGGAACCCTCGCCTTCTCAATCAAGACTCTTGTGACTTCGTGTCGTGGCATGCGGATGGCTACGGTAGGCAAGCCAGCCGTGGCCAGATCGGGCACCTTTGGTGATTTTGGCAGCACAAGGGTCAATGGGCCGGGCCAAAACTCGTGGATAAGGGCGTCCGCGCGTTTTTTTGCGGTATCCGAGAACAATCGAAGATCAATGAGTTGCAGGTGATCAAGAAGGGCTAAATCGACCGGAGCTGCCCCGGAAGCAGTGACATGCACGATCAAGGGGTCAAAAGTTGGGCGTTCCTTCACAGAGAAAACCTTGGTCAAGGCGCCGACATTGAAGGCGTCTGCGGCAAGCCCATAAACGGTTTCTGTTGGTATGCCGACTACCTCGCCATCCCGCAGCAGACGAGCTGCTTGCTCAAGGCTTTCATTGGTCGGCGCATAAATTAAACCCATCAAGTCCATGGCGAGTACATAACACACTTCAACGGTCAGGAAAATGAGGTTGAAAACGGTACCGTCGTTGCATGTCACAAATGCCAAGGGGGGACTATGAAGATAAAGGAGTTCTTGCAAGGGCGTTTCATGGGGCATCCATTGCATCCTGCGCTGGTGCATCTTCCGGTAGGGCTGTGGGTCGCGAGCTTTTTCTTCGATATCGCGTCGCTCTTGAATTCGAATCCCGTGATTGGGCATTTTTTCGTAATAACCTCTTACTATTGCATTTTACTCGGCGTGATCGCGGCTTTCCCGACGGCGGTGAGCGGCGTCGCGGAATTCGTAGACATCCCCCGTGGCACCAAGCCTCAGGCAATCGCCATAGCGCACATGACTTTAAATGTGATCTTGCTTGCGGGTTACATCGTGCAGCTCGTATCCCGAGACACGAACCGAGGATCAGTTGCGATCGGAACTTTCGTATTCAATACGCTGGAGTTTCTGATTTTGTCTTATTCAGGCTACCTCGGGGGAAAACTCGCCTACGAACATCGCATAGGAAGCAGGGACCATGCGAGATCGGACGGCGTGAATCACCGCAAGGTTGCCTGAGATTCAAGCAACCTTTTGCTCTGAAGAATCGAGTCGTGGCGGGCGACGAGTTCGGAGGCGTCGGCTTCGGAGGGTTTGCATTTTACCGACCAGGGCTCCAAAGAACAGGTGTGAAAAGAGGAGGAAACCCGCGAGGCCAAAGCCATAGTCCAAACCGAAAAAACCCGGCATGAGATGGGGCTGAGCTTTTGAAAGCGGGTGATGAGCCGATAAAATCCCAAAGATAAGTCCGGTCAGAGTCCAATGAACAAGGCCGAACGCCAGGCCTGCCTTGGTGCCACTTTTTCGAAGTGTCTTAAAGCCTAAAGCGTAAAAAAGCCCGCAAAAGCTTCCCGCCATTAAGCTAACGCTAAATCCTAAGACCCAGGTGCCTTCTCCTATTGTATTTGTGACGAAGCTGCCCAAGATCATTTCGAGATCAAAGTTGACGAGGAGAATGTTCCTTCCCAAAGCCGCGAGTAAACTGATCAGGAAGGCGGCCAGCGCTCCGGCTATGTAACCCATCACCAACACTTAACATCTCCTGGCTACGTTGATCTGCTTGGCACTTCAATCGCCGGCTCCCAAAGCGCGTTCTTCTTTTTCAAGCGTGCTTGGATTTTTTGCGGGCTTGTTCTCTGTATTCCTCTTATCAGGATGTGTCGAGGGTCCTTGTACCGAGGTTTGTTCCTTTTTTTCTTCTTTGATGTTCATAACAATACACACATAAAGCAAGTGTTATGCCACGCTAGTGGAATGCTCAGGCCCCTGAGCCTTGCTATTATTCTTTTGCGCACAGATCATTTTGTATCGTGGTCGCGGCGATGGCTGCTTGACCTGCGGCGACCGAGAGCTGGGCGAGCAGGTTCACGCAATCTCCAACCCCGAACATGCCGGGGATTGAGAGGCGTTGTTCGGTTGTCGCGATCAGAAAACCTTCCTTTGATCTCCTGAGTTGCCTGAGTTCACAAAAGGCCGAATCTCTCACGACTGCTCCCAACATGGGATAGACCACGCTTGAGAAAACTGGGGTACGGTCTTCAAAGCACAGCCAAACTCCGCGCTTGATGCGGCTGGGTTCGATTGAGCGCAATGTCGCGCGATGCAGCCGCACGCGAAGCTTCCTGAGCTCGTGCATCCTTTGGGGCGCTATAGCAAGCGCTGCCGGGACAACGATATGCAGGCGCCGGGTGTACCGCGACAGGAAAAATGCTTTTTGCAGGCCGTGATCATCGCGAGCGAGTATCGTGACGGGTTCATTGCGATAGTCATAAGCGTCGCATACGGGGCAGTACCGCAGTAAACCACGCCGTCTTAAGTCTTTGAGGTTATCGAGATCGGGATGAATGTCTTCTATGCCGGTGGCTAAAATCACTTTGCGCGCAATCAACGGAGTCTGGTTGCCGACCTTGATCTTGAAACCGGAACGGTGTCGTGTGACCAGAGCTTCTCCAGCCAAACGATCTACTTTAAGTTTATTCAGATGCCTTGTGAGACGAGACAGGATCTGAGAGCCACTGATTCCGTTCGGGAATCCCATCAGGTTGCGTGTCTTTGGGATGACCATGGCACGGGGAATGCCGCTATTCACCACTACCACAGAGCGAAGATAACGCTTCAAGTAAAGAGCTGAAACAAGCCCTCCCGGGCCGCCTCCGATGACAGCGCAATCAAAGTCGTAATTCATCGACCACCTTTTCCGAGTGAAATGTGTTAACTTGCCGGCATGCGACAAGACGGTTCGGACCCTTTGAAAGAAGCCCAGAATCTTGCGTATGCAAGGCTTGCGCGTCGTGAGCATTCGCGCCTTGAACTTTACGATTACTTAAAGAACAAGGGAGTTGAGTCCTCTTTAGCTCGCAGTCTGTTGGATGGTTTCGTTGAAAAGGGATGGATCAACGACGAACGCTACGCAGAGCTTTTGATTCGCTCTGAGGTCCGAAAAGGCAAAGGCGCTCACCATATCCAGCGAAAATTAAAAGCAAAGGGGATCAGCCTTGACCTTGCTGAGATAAAACGGCTTTCAGGCGAGGAAGACATCGAAACTGAGGTCACACGCGCCCAAGAGATCGTTGAGAGGCGGTATTCTGAAGTCGCGCAAGACGTTGCCGCAAGACGAAGGGCTTATCAGGCGCTCTTAAGAAGAGGGTTCTCATTCGAAGTCGCCCGGCAAGCGATTGAGAGGCTTGGCAAGAGGTGAACTGCGCTCTCGGTCGGTTATCTTGAGAGTTCATCCGCGAGGGTTTGCGCAATTTTTTTCCTGAAGATCGGGTCGTCTAAAATTCTCTTTCGGAGCGGGTTTGACAACTCGATTTGAACTCCCGCTTTCTTGCAGCGATTCACGATATTTTTGGGATGCTTGCCCCGAAGGTGTTCAGGGCACGTTGAAACGATTTCGATCTCGAGTCCTTTCTCAGACAATGCTTGTTTGATTTGCGAACGCAGTTTTTCGTTTTGCCCGCCTATGCAGATAGATTTCCTGATTTTCTCCTTGAAGCCATGAATCGATAAACAGCTTTCTGATTTAGAGACCAATTCAATCGCGCGTGGTTCGTCAAAACGCGTGCTGGTGATGTGCAGGCCGTCGATCAGCGATTCAAAAATGTACAAATTATGGTTTTTTTCGTCGGCAATGGATCGGGCTAGCTCGCCGGTGCCTATCTCTGTTTTTCCAGCATGGATTGCGAGGACCGTAGTTGGCGAATCCCGATAAAGAAGGCGGATTTTGTAATGGATCCCTTCTATTTTGCCTCGCAAGGTGTTTGTGAGGAGGTGTTCTTGGGCAAGATCGCCTTTTGCATTGAACGCGCCCGAAAGGTTTTCGGCGGTCGCCGTTGAAGTCGCGCCGAGAATGAGCCAGCCGAACCATTTCAGAGAGAATCGCCTCGTTTTCATGTCAGGCTTTGGTTTTGCCTTAAGGTTTTACCTGAAACCGTTTTGCGGACGGATCTTGGGATGGTGAAAGAAAACGTACTGCCCCTGCCGGGTCCGCTTTCAAACCAGATGCGCCCGCCGTGCGCCACGACCATTGCGTTTGCGATGAACAGACCCAGCCCGTGACCCTGGTGCGCCGTCGTAGATTTTGACTGCCAATAACGCTTGAATACTTGAGACGCCTGGCCGCCAGAGATCCCCGGGCCTTGATCAGCGATAGAGAAAATCACTTCCCGCGGATTCGATTGGATGCGGATAGTGATAAACTGCCCCTCGGGGCTGAACTTGATCGCATTGCCGATCAGGTTGGAAAGCACCTGCAGCACTCTTTCACGATCGCAGATCAACGGGGCGGAGTCGTTGTCGTAATCGAGTTTGATTCGTACTAACTTTTGCATGGCGTGGTTCTTCAAGAGATCAAGGGCCTCGCCCACGAGCGTGCGCGGATCTTGCGGCTTCAGTTCGAGGGGAATGGCATTGGCCTCAATCCTAGCCAAATCAAGCAGATCAGAAATCAGGCGATGCATCCGTTCGGATGCCCGTCCTATCGTTTCCACCGAGCTCTTGATAAGCTTGCTGCGCTCGGTATCGGGCAGATGCTTTTGGATGAAAGAAACGCTCATCATGATGGCGGACAAGGGGTTCTTCAAATCGTGGGAAACCATCGCCAGTAGATCATCCCTGGCTACGACAGCCTTCTCAAGATTGCGGTGCATCCGGTTCAGCGTCCGGGTCAGCAAAAAGGCGATCGCGATCGCCAAAATCAAAGCGGCGGACGCGATGAAAATGATCATCCTTATCGCGCTGTCCGCCGACTCTATTGAGAGCTGTAGATTCTGAGCCAACAGTATTTCCTTGCCATCGGTGAACCGGCTCAATGCTTGGTCGAGGTCGTCGAATTCGGGCATGAGTTTTTCTTCATAGACTTTCCTGAGAGAGGCCTGGTTTTTCGTCGAACGCGACTTGACCAGGTCTTGAAAGAGATGTTCATGCGCTTTCCTTTTTTCGAAGATCTGGCTCAGCAAACTGACTGATTTTGGATCACGCTCCCTCTTGATAAGATTTTCAAGAGTCGCTTGGGCCTGATCTTTCGCGACCTTCAAGTCGGCAAGGTAGGTGCCGTCTCGAGTAATGAGGTAACCTCTGATTGCTCCGCTTTCCTGGTGGATGGCTGTTTTTAGCTTTTCGACCTCGATGAGGTCTTGCGAGTTTTGAAGGGCGACCCTGTCTTTGATGTGAATCACGCTTCGCAGCGCCAATAGCGAGGCGAGACCGACTGAAATCCCCAAGAGAATGGTTATTGTGAATCCTATTCCGATTCTTTGTCCAAAGCCGAAATTGAAACCAAAGATCTTTCTCATATTCTCATTTCTTAAGGTTGTTTGGCGCCTTCTCTCGAAGCAATCAACATCATCTAAACAATAAACGAAAAGTCATGCCGCGACGCTTAATGCCCAGAACTCTTTTGGCACAAGGATTGCTGGCCTTAGCGAGCACAAGGAATTTCATGAAAAGGTAGGATGACGATGGAAACAAGAGAGCTAGTAAGTCGACTGCATACGCTGGTGAAACTCGATATCGACGCTGTCCGCGCTTATGAACAAGCGATGGAAAAAATCGAAGTCGTTTCAATTCGCAATCAACTCGAGCAATTTAAAGCAGACCATGAACGTCATATCACCGAATTGTCTGAAGCCATTCAACGGTTCGGAGGCGAAGCGCCTAAGATGAGTCCCGACCTCAAGGGATTCTTGATCGAAGGCTTTACGGCTTTGAGAAGCGTTACGGGTACCGAGGGCGCGCTCAAGGCGATGCAAATGAACGAGAAACTTACGAACAAAACTTATGAAGATGCGATTTCGTGGAATGTTCCGGCTGACATCAGAACGGTGCTTGTTCGAGGGCTCGATGATGAACGTCGGCACCTCGAGTACATTCAGCACGCCATAGAAAGTCGAATTTGGGAGTCAGTTGATCGGAAGACGGCCTGACGCTCAATTAAGCAGGCAACACCGCTGGGCAGTGGGACAGAAGTGTTGCCTGCTCTTCATCGCGAACCATCTGGTTCATCATTAGCGAACCTAATCATCTAAAAAATAGAAGACTTTCACGAAAAGACTCGTATTTTGCGCCACACGCACACCTCTGATTTTTTTCCAGGTCTGTGGTATAAAGAACTACATTGAACTTTATTCGGAGGTGGAACAGTCATGGCCGGGTTTAAAAGAATATTTTTGTTCATGGCGCTCAACTTCGCCATCGTCATCACTCTTTCAGTGCTGACCCAGGTTCTAGGCATCCGTCCCTATCTTTCAGCGCGAGGAATTGATTACGGCGCGCTCATGGGGTTTTGCTTGGTATGGGGCATGGGCGGCGCCTTTATTTCGCTAGCTCTTTCTCGAATGATAGCCAAGTGGACGATGGGCGTGCAAGTGGTCGATCCCAATACGCGTGACCCTGAATTGCAAGAGCTGGTGCAAACGGTGCACGGTCTTTCCCGCGCGGCCGGACTTCCTGCAATGCCTGAAGTCGGGATCTATGAATCCTCTGAAGTGAATGCGTTTGCCACGGGGCCCACGAAGTCGCGCGCCTTGGTTGCGGTATCGACGGGCTTGCTTCATCGCATGAAACGCGATGAGGTTGAGGGCGTCTTGGGGCATGAGGTCGCCCACATCGCCAATGGCGACATGGTGACGATGACTTTGCTCCAAGGAGTTGTGAACGCATTTGTGATGTTCCTCGCTCGTGCGATAGCTTTCGCTGTTGCCCAAGCAGCTGCAGGTCGTCGCGATGATGACAGCGGATCAGAGGGAATTTCTCATGGGGTCTATTTTATCACTCAGATCGTGCTTGAGATCATCTTCATGATCTTAGGCTCGATCGTGGTCGCTTGGTTTTCGCGATATCGCGAATACCGCGCGGACTCGGGTGGTGCAAGACTTGCGGGTAGGGACAAGATGGTGAATGCCCTCCAGGCCTTGCGACGCACTTATGAGATCGTTGATCCCAACGCCCAACCGGCGGCACAAACCTTGAAGATCTCTAGCCATGGAAGCGGAATTTTTAGGCTCTTCTCAACGCATCCGCCCCTTGAAGAGCGGATTGCTCGTTTAGAACAGACCGCTTAAAGGGGTGTGTTCAGCGCTTAAGCAGCCTGAACAGCATCTAAAAAGTTCCAAAGTGAATGAGAGCTTTTCTCAGCTGCTTTTGAGGAAAGCTCTTTTTCTTTTGGGCTTAGCTCTCCAAGAAGTTCAGCGATCGCTTGGCTATGGTATACGTCAGCTTTGCGGTGTACTTCAAAGAAGGCCAACGTACGTACGTCTTTAATATCATAGTGAGCTCTGAGCGCCTCAATCTTGAAGGCGGCGATTTCAGGAACTTGCTGCTCATAAGCAAACAAGGCTCCTAGTCCTTCTGCATAACTGCTTTGGGTGTAGCTTAAGAAAGTATCGATCAAGGATCGGGTTGCGGGTAAAAGTTCGGCGGTCTCTACTTTTGTTCTGTCAGTACCCATGCCCTCGGCAAAGCGTAACCAAAGTTCCGGATGATTTTCTTCCCCGCGCTCTTCGTCAATCAAGTTTTCAAGAAGTGCCTGACGTGCCTTTTTGGATTCGCTCTTGGAATGAATAGCGCTCACATACCGTGGAAACGCATTTACGTGGTGATAATACTGCTCAGCGTAGAGGCAGAGCTTCTCGCGTGAAATTGCGCCGTTGCTCCAAGCTTGGTAGAATTCGTGCTTCAAGAGGTGTTTTTCTGAAATTTGTTTTAAAAGCGAGATTGAAAAGTTTTCCATAGTGGCCTCGTATTAGACTTGGCCACGTGCTTAGTAAATACCTTTCTATCGTTGGGCTCTCGAAACTTCCTCAGAAGAGCTCTATCAGGCGGCCATGCTATCTGGGGACCGGTTAAACAAGCCTTCGAGAATAGTCTCCCGCACGAAACGCACGTGCTCGACCTCTTCCTTCAAAGCTTGTTCGAATTTGTCGCGACACTCTTTGTCGCCGAGCTGATCAGCGAAGATCACAAGAAATTCCCAATTTGCGGTGTCGTTGAGTTCCGCCGTTAAGACAGCATCGATGGCTTCTTTGAAAGAGGTCGCATCGACCACTTCGGCAATGGCCTGCGTTTCCATTTCGACCACTCTGGCCGAAGGGGTGAGTGATTCAGGATCCGCCCCGTAACGCTTCAACACTTCGGTCAGCATCTTCTGGTGGCTCTTTTCTTGTCCCAGAATCTCTTGAAATCGCTGGCGCAAGTGGTTCGGGCATATTTTCAGGACTTTCTCGTAAAGCTCGACCCCGTTTTTCTCAAAATGCCAACGTGCGACGCACTTGTCGATGAAATCTTTCTTCATAGCTGCTCCTTCGGAAAAAAGCGCTCTTGTTCTAAAGATTTCTCAAAAGCAAGAAGCGTGCTCATCTTGAAGAAGAGGTTTACAAGGCCGTCGCCCGGGAGGTTCGCATCGCCCACCAACGTTTTAACACTCCAAAAACCATCGGCAGGATTGAAATGAAAATCACGATGACGATGATTTTGTCGAGGCGATTAGCCAGAGGCGTTTGTCCCAGGTAGTAGCCGACCCAGAGCAGTGAGGTGATCCACAGAAGACCTCCTGCAATATTCCAGAATACGAAATTCCGGTAAGGCATCCTTGCCACGCCTGCGACGAACGGAACAAAGGTGCGGATAATGGGAACATATCGAGCCGCTACGACAGATGGGCCGCCGTACTTTAGATAAAATTCGTGTGCCGCTTCCAGATGCTTCCTTTTATAAAAGCGACCGTCGGGTTTTTCCCAAATGCGATCGCCCGTTTTCCTTCCCAAGTAGAATCCGAGCTGATCACCAATGACGGCTGCTAGCGCAAGAGCGACGTTGAGCCATACGATATCAAGCGCCGCCACATGGTGGGGATTCGCTGGATTGGCAAGCACTCCAGCCGTGATGAGCAGAGAGTCACCAGGCAAAAAGAAGCCAATCAAAAGCCCAGTTTCGGCGAAGATAATCAAAATAAGGGCCAGCTGTCCGCCCGCTTGGACGATTTGTGAAATGCCTGACGCAGAATGAAGTTCTTTCAACCAATCTAACATAGTGGCTTTGGATGCTCGCATAGCCACGTGCGGATTGCAAGAATGGGGCGGATCGTTTTTCACGATTTCATTATGAGGTGAGGCGTCAACGCGTTTTCGGGTTGTCAATGTGAGGTGCTTCGGGCGTCATGAAAGTACGCACGTTTTTGAATGATGAATATTGGTGCTTGGACGGAGCTAAACATGGAAGCTTTATTAGCGCGTATTTGTGCCCCGATTTTGCTGCTTGCGATTTGCCTGTCGAGTTCGAACGCCGACGCAAATGGGATGAATGGAATCGACCCTTTGACTTCCCTGGCTTTTGGCTCCTGCAACAAGCAGAAGAAAAGCCAATCCTACTGGAGCGTCATCGCTGAAAAAAAACCACAACTTTGGATTTGGGGAGGTGACAATATCTACGCTGATTTCTACACGCTAAACATGCGCCGAGCAGAGTACCTTCGCTTGAAGGAAAATCCGCATTACAAAAGTTTTCGAGGGCGGGTTCCCGTCATCGGCACCTGGGATGATCATGACTACGCCTATAACAACGCGGGCAAGGGATACCGCTCTAAAGCAGAAAGCCAGAAGCTTTTCCTGGATTTTCTTGATGAACCATTTGAGAGCCCGAGACGAAGCCAAAAGGGCGTTTACGCCTCTTATAGCTACGGAGCGGGATCGCGCGCGGTTAAGATTATTCTGTTAGATGAGCGGTATTTTAGGGAAAAGCCTTCAGAAAGCGCTGATGTGCTTGGAGGGACGCAGTGGACTTGGTTCGAAGAGCAAATGACGAACAATGAAGCCGGCGTCACGTTGATTGTTTCCAGCTCGCAGGTGATTCCCATCGATCACTTCGGCGATTCTTGGGGGCAATATCCCAAAGCGCGCGCCAGATTCCTTGAGATTATTGAACGGTATCCAGGGCAGGTGGTGATCTTAAGCGGGGATCGACACCATGCGGAGCTTTCATTGCATGAGTTCAAAGATGGAAGAAGGCTCTACGAACTCACCGCAAGCGGGTTGAATCGGCCGGGCAGGGATGATCAAAGCCCGAATCGTTACAGAGTAGGGGAGAGGCGGCGGGAACTCAATTTCGGGATGCTCCGTTTTGATTGGAAGGCAGATACTGTCGATATTCACCTTGAGGTCTGGAGCATGGAGAATAAAAAAGTTTTAAACCACTTGATTGACGGGGTGAAACTCGGTCACTTGCATCAGCCAGCCTATGTTTCTCGTTAGGCGGCTTTCCGAAGCGCGGAAACCCTTTCGATTCTTCTGAGAACCCGCCTTACGTCGAAAGATTTCAGGTCAAGCTCCGGAGTGACCTCGTTCCAAGACAGGGGTGTCGAGACGGTTGCTTCCGGAACGATTCGCACCACGAACGGAGGCACGGCATGGTGACCCTTGGCGTTCTGCAAAAGATCGATGTAAACCTTTTTCCCTCGATTTTGCTTGAGGCGCTCTAGAGTCGCGATTGTTCGGTGGCGTCGTAAGACTTGCTTTGCGATGCTCGTGGCCCATTTGCGCGACTCATCGTAACCGGAGGATTCCTCCCACGGCACCGTGACATGCAAGCCCGTTCTTCCTGAAGTCTTGACGCTGGGATTGATTCCCAAGCTTGTGAGGACCGAATGAAACTCTTGAGCTATGGTAATCAATTCTTTGAAAGAAGCCGCGCCGGGATCAAGGTCAAACAAGACAAAGTCGGGGCAATCCAGGCTTCCTACACGTGACAACCAGGCATGAAAGGTGATGGTCCCCTGGTTTACGAGATAGAGCAGCGTCTTTGCATCATCAATCAAGACATAATCAACCGCCTTGCCTTGAGTGGTCGCAAGCGTGACGCGAGGGATCCAATGGGGATAATTTCTTGGGGTGTTTTTCTGCCAAAAGCGCGGTGACGATCTGGTTTTCAACCCTTCAGGGGCCCTTTCCAGTGTGATCGGCCGTCCTTTAAGGCAAGGGAGCAGCTGTCGCGAAACGGCGAGATAGTATTCAAGGAGGTGCTTCTTAGTCATCCCCGCCTTCGGAAACAGCAGTTTTTCAGTGTGGGTGAAATGGAGCTGCTTTTCAAGCGGGTGAATGCTTCTTGTCATAAATAAGAAATATTGTTCAAAATCCGTTCCAGCAGATCAAACAGTATTCGAGCGCATTAAAAAAGCCTGCCTGTCCGTCTTAAGGGCAGGAAGCAGAATCCTGAAAGTCGTGCCTACGCCAACCTCCGAGTGAAGGTCTATTTTTCCGTTGAGCGCTTCAACCATCTGGTTGACCAACGTCAGCCCCAATCCTACGCCCGGCGTGTTCTTTCGGCGAATGGGTTCGAGTTGCTCGAAGGGCTCAAAAATTCGGTATTGATCTTCAGCGCGGATCCCTTGACCGGTGTCGCTCACGCTGATGACGTGTGCGCCCAGTTCGTGGGTTATCCTAATTTCAATCCAACCTTTTTGGGTGAACTTGATCGCGTTTGCCACGAGGTTGCTCAATATTAGCCGCACAAGCCGCGTATCGCTGATGAGAGCAGGCAGTTCCGGGGCTATCCGAACCTTCAATTCGAGGTTCTTGCTTTTTGCCTGGGCATCGAAGTCTTGCGACGTTTCTTGAACGAGTCGAGCGAGATTCACTTCCTCCGGGGTCATCGGGATTTGCCCGCTTTCCACGCGAGTGTATTCGAGAAGCCCGTCGACCAAGTCTGCAAGCGCCTTCGACGACCGCTGTGCTCGCTCAATGAATTTCGAGAATTCAGGCGAAACAACCTCCGCCCTATGCTTGTCGATGACATCCAGGCTCATGTTCACCGTCGTGAGAGGTGTCTTCAATTCATGCGATACAAGGTTTAAAAAATTGCTCTTAACGAGGCTTGCTTTTTCTGCGTGTTCTCTCGCGACCTGAGCGGTTTCAAGCGCAAGCTCCAACTCATGTTTTTTCAACGTCACCTCTTTCGCGAGTGTCTCGATGTTCTCAGATCGGACGGCGATTTCCCTTTCAAGCAGCTCACGAACTCTCTTCATTTCGATCAAATTCTTGGCGCGCGTCTTTAGTTCCTCTCGAGAGAAGGGTTTTACGAGGTATTCCTGGGCTCCGTTCTTTAGAAGCTTGATTCGAAGGGCGTCATCGGCTTTCGCGGACAAAAGCATGATCGGTATCTTGTCGAGTTCCTGATGCGCACGTACCTGGCTTACCAACTCGTCTCCGCTCATCTCTGGCATCATGATGTCAGTCATGATTAGGTCGGGATGCAACGCGAGGGCCTTCGCAAATCCCTCTTTTCCATTTGAAGCTAAGAAGACGTTGAAGTCTGAAGAAAGCGTTTCATCGACAAAGCGGCTCATCTCTGGGTTGTCTTCGCAAACCAAAATGGAAGGCCGTTCAGCGATGTAGGGCGATGCTGACGCCAGTGATTGGGTTAACGAAGTTTGAAGTTCAGCAAGAGTTCCTACGATCAATTGCCCTGGCTCCAATTCTGAGTCCGCAGATTCTAAGCTCACTTTTTCAGCCGGCTTCAAGGGGAGCTCTACGATGAAACAAGCCCCGCCGAGTTTGCTGTTGTCTACGCTGACGTTGCCTCCATGCAATTCAGAGAACTCTTTCACGATGGAAAGGCCAAGCCCAGTCCCGCCGACCTTCCGCGTCGAGCCTTGATCGGCCTGACGAAATCTTTCGAAGATGATTTTCCGATGTTCAGGGCGAACGCCCGGTCCGCTATCCTCGATCTTGAAGATGACGTTGTTTTGGGTTTGTTCCAGGGAACAACGCACGACCCCGCCGGTCGGAACGTACTTGATCGCGTTTGACAAAAGGTTCATCAGAATGCGCTGAAGTTTTTCGGCGTCCACGATTCCCAGCAGGGTATCCGGGGTTCCCAGTTTCAGGGTGATTTGCCGCATTTTCATGACGTCTTCAAAATGAGCCACGGTAATCTTGACGAGCTTGGCGAGATCGATCCGCGAGTAGCGGAGCGACATCTTTCCGGCTTCAAGTTTAGAAACATCGAGGAGGTCATTGACGTGCTTGAGAAGCGTCCTTGCATTTCGATTTACCGTTTCAAGGCTTTTCTTCTCGTGCGGCGATAACTGGGCTGAGGCGAGCACTGACTCCGTAGGGCCCAGGATGAGCGCTAGTGGTGTTCGAAGCTCATGGCTGATATTGGCGAAAAATTGGGTTCTGAGCTCGTCGATGTCCTTTAGCTTTGTATTCAAGACCTCAAGTTCTTTATTGGCCGTCTCAAGCTGAATGCGGCGTAGTTCCGATAACCTCGCAGTATTCGTCAGCTCAATGATCTTGGGCTTGATCGGAAACATCATGATGGCCGTTGCGATCGACGCCGCGGCGGTGAATGCCTTGATCACGCCCGACCACCAGTAATCAGGGTTCCAAAGCGTCCATACTTCCATGAAGTGCGTGAGCCCGCAAAAACCTATGAATGCGCCGAAAGCCAGGAACATCCCCGAAAAAGGCAGTTTTATTTTTCTGACAAGCGCGTAGAGGCTGAGCGAGATCGATACGTAAGCCAAGCCGATGATGGTGTCGGTCGAAAAGTGAAGCCATACCAGATGAGGTTTCCACAAATAGCAGTGCCCATGCGGCATGAAGCCTTCTGTTGAAAACAACGAACCCAGAGTCTGTGCGGGATGGTTAAGGTGCTGAGAGTGGTCCATAGCAGCCCTTATAACAAAGAAACCTGGAATAGAAGCTCGCGATTGCTTATTGCGTCGGTTTTAAAAAAACAGAGCGGTCGGTTCTTGTGTGGCATTTCCCGGGGTGTTACTGAAGTATGATGCTCCCTCACTTCGACTGCGAGACTCGTCTGTGCATTTCACTGGCTGCGCGTCCTAGCAGCTTCGGGACTCGTTTCCACAATTTCCTCTATCGCGAGTTGGGATTGAACTTTGTCTACAAGGCTTGTAGCCCCAGAGAGCTCAAAGCGGCGGTAGAAGGCATTCGTGCGCTGGGCATCCGAGGAAGCGCTGTTTCAATGCCTTTCAAGGAAGCGGTGATTGAACTTCTTGATGAGATTGATCCTGAGGCAAAAGCCATTGGAGCGGTGAACACCATCGTAAATGACCAGGGAAAGCTCAAGGGCTATAATACGGATGTTTCGGCGGTGCGTGCTCTGCTTCGTAGGCATGCATCGTTAGCTCACATGAAGGTCGCGCTTTTGGGAAGCGGAGGGATGGCCAAAGCGGTGGCGTTTGGTCTTCGTGAACAGGCAGTGCGACGGTGCACTGTATTTTCGCGCAATCCTGAAACGGGCAAAGCCTTGGCTAGCGCGTATGGTTTTGGGTGGAAGCCCAGAATTGAGCAACCAAATCATGATGTATTGATCAATCTCACTCCGATTGGAATGGGGCCCAATCCACAGAGGGAAATCCCTTTCAATCGCGCCATGATCTTGAGCTCAAAACTAGTAATCGATGTCGTTGGGAGTCCTCCCGAAACAGAATTGATAAGATTGGCGCGCTCATTGGGAAAGAGCGTCATCGCGGGGCATGAGTTCACCTCTCTTTCAGGCGCTGAACAGTTCTTCTTGTATACCGGCGTGAGGCCAGATCCTGGCAGTGTGGGGCGTGCCGCCGAATTTGCGCGTGCGGATTCTTCGTAGCAGGCCAAGTAGAACCGACCTTTGCAATCCAGATGAGTTTGGATTGGATTGGATTGAGTTGAGTTGAGATCTTCTACGGGCTCAAGTCGCCGCCGCATCTTGCGTTTAAAATGACCGGGTTTCCTCCGAGATGCAGCGGTACGTAGAGTCCCGGAAAATCTTCTGGCGAAGCATGAGTCTTAGAGATTTTTCTAACCACAGATGCCTTGAAGGGGCCAGCAATGAGCCGGTTGCCGCGTTTATATACTGACAGGGAAAGGCTGATCCTTTCATGTTCTGGCCAGCCGATGTTTTTTTCCCTCTCAAGTCTGACTTCAATATCATAAGGCCGAATTTCGTTTGGCGCCTCTCCTTGATGGGGCTTACTTGTGCCGTCGGCTTGTCTCTGCAGGTATTTGAAGGTCTCTTTAGAAGAGAGATCAAAACGATGACCCTTTAATATTTTGGCCATTGGAGCGCTTGTTTCGTCTGACCATGCCCTCGT
>JBFMCE010000028.1:0-41336 GCA_040754655.1 Bdellovibrionota bacterium
GCCATAGTTCGTCAGACACAAGAGGCTTTGCCATGGGCGAGCAATAACATGGAAAATTGGCAAAAAAGCCGTTACACGTTGACCGGCGAAATCGAAAAACCAGTCAATTTTGCAACGCGCTCTAAATTCGCGCAATCCTGATTCATTTTGAATGAAGAGCGATCCAGCAAGCCGCATTGAGGCATTAAAAGCTTAATGATTTCACAACAATCTCGTGCGTTCTATTTGATCCGAAATTGCTAAACTGAATTCCTTCGTGATAAGTTCTGGATCACTTTTATCGTGGGGGAATCCATAGTTTTGTCAGCAAGTTCGAATTCAAAATCAATAACCGAAATGAAGGGTCATGGCCATTTGCCGGATGGTGAAAGGGATCACTTCGTTCAGTTTTTTGAGAGTGACGAATATCTTGCGAACTCAGTCGCGCGTTTTGTCGAAACGGGGCTTGCCGATGATGCTGGCGCTGTCGTGATTGCGACCAGCGACCATCTTGAGGCGATTGAAGCGACTCTTTCGAGGCGTGGTATAGATACCGAGCGAGTAAAGCAAAGTGGACAACTTACGCTTTTAGATGCCGCGACAACACTCGCCTCGTTCATGACTGGAGATCGTCCTGATCCAAAAAAGTTTCGAGGAAAGATCGGCGGCTTATTCGAAAAAATCAGCTCTCAATATCCCCGGATCTACGCCTATGGCGAAATGGTGGGATTACTCTGGAACGCGGGTAACGCGGAAGCCACGATCGTCCTCGAAAACCTCTGGAACAACTTAGCGGTGACGCATTCCTTTAAGCTGTTTTGCGGCTATCCACTGAAGTCATTTGGGAATGGCGAGCACGAGCGCTGGTTTTCAGAGGTGTGTGGCACCCACTCCCATGTTTTCCCGTCCGAACAATTCCTCAAGATTGAAAACAAAGATGACCAACTTCGCGCCGTGGCGCTGCTGCAACAGCAGGCGCTGTCGTTACAAGCCGAACTCAAGCGTCGACAACAAGCCGAAGCAGAGCTTAGAGTGGGGCAAGAGCACCTAAACGACTTTTTTGAAAACGCAGTAGTGGGACTGCACTGGGTTGGCCCTGACGGAACTATATTGCGCGCAAATCGCGCAGAACTCGAACTTCTTGGCTACGATGAGTCGGAATATGTCGGGCGCAATATCGCAGAATTCCACGCTGACTCAGAGACCATTCAGAATATTTTGACTTGTTTGACCGTGGGGAAAGCGATCCAAAACTATCCCGCACGCCTAAAGTGCAAGAATGGCTCGGTCAAACACGTTCTCATCGACTCGAATGTTTATTTTCGCGACGGTGAGTTCATTCACACTCGCTGTTTCACGCGTGATGTGACCGACCAGGTGAAGGCACAAGAGGCTTACCACCAGGCCGAAGCCTTCAAGAACCTCATCGTCGAAAGTAGTCATGACTGTATCAAGGTTTTGGACCTCGATGCTCGACTTGTTTACATGAACAAGGGTGGGCTCGAGATAACTGAAATCTGTGACTTCGACGCAATCAAAGGCGCTTGTTGGCTCGATTTTTGGGAAGGCAAAGTCAGAGAGGAAGCTGTTGATGCGTTTGGCGCAGCAAGCCTTGGTCGAACTCAAGAGTTTACTGCCTTTGCACCGACCGCAAAGACAAAAACACCGAAATGGTGGAATATCGTCCTTTCCCCGATGCGAAACTCTCGCGGGGATGTCACTCAAATTCTCTGCGTGTCGCGTGATATTTCAGAACAAATCAGAGCTCAAGAGGTAGAGCGCGAGCTCCTAGCTCGAAAAAAAGAAGAAGAATTCCGTCTTATGGTTGAGAGCGTGAAGGATTATGCGATCTTCATGCTCGATCCAAACGGCAAGATTGCGACATGGAACGAAGGCGCTAAGCGGATCAACGGTTACAAAGCCGTTGAAGTGATCGGAAAACACTTTTCACTTTTCTACACGCCTGAAGACAAAAAGCGCCACCACCCCGAAGAAGAGCTTAAGATTGCCGCTCTTGATGGAAAGTACGAGGAAGAAGGCTGGAGAGTCAGGAAGGATGGCTCGCTCTTTTGGGCGAGCGTCGTCATCACTGCGCTATGGGATTCCCAAGGCACGCTAAGAGGTTTTGGCAAGGTTACAAGAGACCTTACTGAGCGCAAGCAAGTTGAAGAGCTTCGTCTTAAGCAACAAGCCGAAGCTCTCATGCAGGCAAAGACCAAAGAAAACGAAGAGCTCCTCGATCAAATTTTCTCGCACGCGCCTTTTTTCATGACTTTCCTGAGCGTGCCTGACTATCGATATCTGCGCTCCAATGAGCAGCACTTTAAGCTCATCGGTAAGCGTGACGTCATTGGAAAGACCGTTCAAGAAGCCGAGCCAGAGATCGTTGCGCGAGGTTTTACGAGAATCTTGGACGATGTGGTTAAGACTGGGGTGCCTTACTTCGGTAAGGAAGTTCCTGTCAGCTATTACGATAATGGCAGGGAGCGAATCGAGTATCTCGACTTCGTCTATCAGCCCGTCAGGCGGCCAAACGGCGAGATTTACGGTATCTCGGCCCAGGGCTACGTTGTTACCGAGGTCGTGCTATCGCGAAAAGCGGTTGAAAAAGAACGGGAGAGTTTCAAAACTCTAGCGGAAGCAGTACCGCAGATGGTTTGGTCGACAAGCCCTGAAGGAAAGATCCTCTATTACAACAAGCGTTGGGAGGATTATACGGGGCATACCCTAGAGCAGTCGCGGGATCACGGGATGCTCAAGGAACTGCATCCCGATGACATAGCGGTTGTTCTTGATGGCTGGCGAAAAGCTCGCGAATCCGGGCAATCTTTCTCTCTTGAGTATCGTCTGCGCGGAAAAGATGGAGTTTATCGTTGGTTCTTGGGCCAGGCGCTTCCGCTTCGGGATTCTTCCGGAAAGATCATCCAGTGGTTTGGAACCACAACCAATATTGATGAGCGTAAACGTACCAGCGAAAGAAATCGACTTCTGGCTGATGCGTCGGCTGCCTTTTCTGAATCGCTTGATTATGAAAAGACACTTCAGTCGCTTGCTACCCTCGTTGTTGAGCGTCTTGCGGACTGGTGTTCGATTGTTCTCGTTGAGCCTGGCAAGGAACCGCGCGATGCTGCTGTCGCTCATCCCGATCCATTGCGGCTTAAATTAGCGCAAGAATTATTTAGGGATTATCAGAGAGACTGGAATAGTCTCCATGGGCTTCCCAACGTGGTGCGAACCGGAAAATCCGAGCTCTATCCGGAGATCACCGATGAGGTGCTTCAGAAATCGGCCCAAGACGAGCGCCATCTTCAGCTTCTCCGCGAGCTTCAGATGCGTTCCGCTATGATCGTCCCACTTCTTTCTCGCGGCAAAGTGCTCGGAGGCATTACCTTCATTGCGGCGGAGTCTGGGCGCCGATATACTGAAGACGATCTTGCTCTAGCCGAAGAGCTTGGTCGTCGAGCAGGAGTTGCCGTGGACAATGGCCTCTTGTATGCCGCGGCGACGAAGGCGATTCAAGCTCGCGATGATTTCATGTCCGTTGCTTCTCATGAACTGAAAACGCCACTCACGTCGCTTAAGCTGCAAACCCAGATTCGGCAGCGAGAAATTTCCAAGGGTAACCTCAGGCGCTTTACTCCCGAGAAATTACCCCTGTTGGTTTCGGAAGATGACAAGCAGATCAGCAGACTCATACGCCTGGTGGATGACATGCTTGACGTCTCACGAATTCAGACTGGCAAGCTCTCACTATCGGCTGAAGAATTCGACCTTTGCGACATGATTCAAGATGTTCTCACGCGACTCTCACCGCAACTCGAGGCCAAGGGCTGCCAGGTCACTTTCGAGGCTAAATGCGTGGCTGTTGGCCACTGGGACCGTTATCGTATTGAACAAGTCTTCATTAACCTGCTGACAAACGCACTGAAGTACGGCGTCGGTAAACCAATATCTGTTAACGTATCTGCCGGTGGCGGAGTGGCGCATTTTTCGGTGTCAGATCATGGGATAGGCATTGCGGAGGACGATCAAGCTCGAATATTTGGTCGATTCGAGCGGGCCGTATCAGTAAATTCGATTAGCGGCCTAGGTGTTGGTCTCTATATCTCCAAACGAATTGTTGAGGCTCATGGCGGAAGAATTTACGTTCAGAGCGAGCTTGGCAAGGGCTCTATATTCACCGTAGAGCTGCCTACCGATGCTTCATCTCATTTACGCGAGTCGGTAATGCACGAGCTTGGAAATGTGGTTCAAGGATAGTCATGAGCAAGCGCATTTTTGTCGTTGAGGATGACGAAGACATCGCTAGAAATATCGTCGATCTTTTGGAGGCAGAGGGATACACCGTCGAACACGCTTGTGACGGCAAGGTGGCACTTGAAAAACTGCGTGCCTGTCGGAATCTTCCCGATCTCATCTTGCTTGATCTCATGATGCCTACAATGGACGGCTTTCGGTTCCGTCAGGAGCAAGAAAGCGATCCTCGTTTTGGAGCCATTCCGGTCGTTGTCATGACGGCTGATGGGCACATCGAAGCGAAGAAGCAGAAAATCGGCGCCAAAGCATTTGTCAGAAAGCCCATCGATATTGATACCATTCTTGGCGTAGTCGAACGATTCGTAGCAGTCAATTAGGATCAGTTTGAAGAAGCTTGTGTTTACCTTTTGGCATGACCCGCTCCTTTACTTTTGTAGTTCGCGGGAAAGAACCGGTGCCGTGGCCAGCCCTTTAGAGCTTAGGCAGCTTCCCGGCGAGCATATGATTGAAGCGTGGCCGATAGTAATGGCAATTAAGATAACGGCCAACAGGCCGACCCCGAGGTCTTTGATTTCGATGGGACGCGTAACAATTCCTTTCTTTGGAAGTTAAGCGTCCTTTGAAAGTTGATACTGGGTTGCCTCAGCTCCCGAAGTCCCAGCGTGTGGGTTCCTTTGTCTTTTTTCCGTATGTTCTACCTACACTGTTATTCCAGGGGTCCATATTCAAAGCGCGAGGGTTGCGCGAATTCGAATAAATGTCTGGTCCGAAAAATTCATTCATTCGTCCAAAAATATCTGCCGCTGTTTCGTTATGCTCCTGAGTGAGAACGCCACTGACGTAAGCGTGTCGAAAGGCAGCTTTAATTTGCGTTGAATCCCTATCTCAAGCAACCTGTTTTGAAAGACCAACAGATGCTCTATCGTCTGTGGTGCACATTCGAGTTGGCGACTATGAAATACCACAACCCAACTTCATACTTCTAAAAACTGTTTTGGAGGCTGGCCCTAATAGTTGGGTGCCAACGGGCAATAAGCCTCAAGGAGATACTTGGATCTTACGGGGGACTAGTGGTGGAGTCGATGAGGTTTTAGAATTGTTCACTGGAAAGGCCTCTCCGAATCCACGGCATTTTTTCAGGGTAAAGACTTCGAAGTCATCAAACGAGGGCTGTATGTTGGCGAGTATACGAACCTGCTGGGCATGCGTGGAAGGGCCAATGAAGTTGATCTTGGCGGAGGCAAAGGCGAAATATTGAGCGCGTACTCACTCGCAAATATGACTGAAATTACATTGCTGCCACCTTGGCGACTTGGGGAGTTAGTGGAATGGTCGATCAACGTGCTGCGATTAAGGGATCAGTATGAAGAAGCTGCGGGTAGTAAAATTTCTCAAGAAACAAGGGGTGCAAAGTTTCTGCAAAAGCTTTCTGTGATGGCCCAAAAGTATGAACTCAAGAGCAAGTGGAGCGGTTTAAAATTTTCAGAAGATCAACGGGAGCTGTTCCGGTCCGAACTCCAGGAATTGTTGGCCGAGTTCGGTAGCCCTACTGCGGCGATAGCCACGAAACCTCAAAAGTGATAGTTATACATTGATGAACAACCGCACTTCTATTCCTCCGCAACTAACTCTCATGGGGAGCAAAACCTTGCTAAGGACCTACCTTCCGGAAGATTATGCCGGGTTGGGCGATGTCTTGAATGACCAGCAAACAATGGAGGCGTTGCGGCCTTACTTTCAGCAAACCCACTGGACGCCCGAATTGGTGAAGCAACGCTACGGGAAGTTTATTTCGGAGCAGTATTCAGGCAGAGGTCTAGGTTTTACCGTGATCACTCGCAGTGACAATAGAGTGGTTGGCGACTGTGGGTTCAAGAATATCTCGTTGCCAGAAAAGCAAGCCGAGTTTGGGCTGATCTTACATGCATCTGTTTGGGGAACAGGCGTTGCGAAAAAATGAAGGTCCGAGAGTGTTTGAAGTCGCGAAAATACGGATAGAAAATAGTACATGGCAATAAGGCGTAGAAAGCGGCCACGACTCGGAATCGAAAGCCGCCTACTTCCGAATGCAGAAACGGCAGACGGCTCCGCCCTTAGCGATGCAGCTCTCAAGCTTTGTGCTCAATCCCGTGGCCTTCTCAATGAATTTCACGTCGAATCCGCAAAGCTCAGGATGTCGTTTCGCCACGGAATGATAAACGCAGTTCGTTGCTTCAATCACGGCGCCTTTCCTGAGATCGCTTTGTTTCAAAACGGCCCTGTATCCAAGTTCATTTAACGTCGTTGTTACCTCGGCGAGCAATTCAGAGGTTGACCTTGCGTTCTTGAACCGTGTTTCCATTGAACCGGCGACGCTGCCGGCAAGTTTTTTCATGATCTGCGAAACCCCCTCGCTGCCCATGTCTTTTGCGAGCAACTCTAAGAGCACATTCGAGAGCCATGAGTACTGCCTTGGAAACGCTTCTTGTCCTTCAGCAGAGAGAAGGTAGCGCCGTTTTGGCCGGCCGATTCCGCCGCGGGTGTCGATAAAACTGATGTAGCCGAGTCCTTCGATCTTGATGAGGTGCTCTTTCGCGGCGGTTTTTGTGACTCGAAGGTGCTGAGCAAGTTCTTCGAGAGTCGCGCCGTCCGCCCGCCCTAAAAGAAAATCTAAAATGCGTCTTTGGTTTTCGTGCAAGGATTTCATGCTGTTCTCGTTGCCTTAATTTAAACAATTTAAACAGTATTTACCATTTAAATTAACAAGAGGAAAATGGACTCAATCAAGAACCCGGAACCCAACAACAGGAGGAAACTATATGGAAACGGCAGCAAAGTCACAGGTAAGGCTTGAAAGCGACGCAAGCACCGACGAAAGGCCCATTTTTTCGGGCGTCATGACGGGGCAAATCGCCGGGCTCATCATGGCCGTAGTCGTGATGATTGTTTTTGCCCTTTTTCTTGGCAAAAGTCCGCTTTATCCAGTGCAGGTGATCGGATCGGCTTTGCTTGGCGAGTCGGCGCTGCAGGGATTGAACTTGGCCGCCATTCTTGCTGGCCTGGTGCTTCACCAACTCGGGCCTTCGCTGCTTTGGGGGTTTGTGTTTGGGAGCATCGCTTCAAAATTCGAGATTCGCACCACAGCGCGCGCGCTTCAGTTTGGACTCGCTCTCGGCGTCGTATCGATGACCGGTCCGTACGTTCTTATTCCCGCAGTCATGAATATGCTCCATGGCGTGGATTTTTGGAACCGCGAGGTTCCCATGTTTTGGGACTGGGCCGCTCACATCGTGTTTGGGCTTTCCTTTGCCCTCTATCCACGAGTTCAGGCGAAGCTTTCTTTGCGGCGCTGAAAAAGCCTTGAGAGAAGAGAGTAAGGCGTTTCGATAATGTCAATAAGTTCACATTGCCTTAACTAGGCGCTGGTTTAGCGACGTATTATAAATGGTTCATGACCGATCAGGATGAAGCGGATAAAAAGAGAGAGACCCAAGAGCGGGCTAAAGAGCGAAAGAGGCTTAAAGAAAAAATCAAGGAGCACGTGGAACGGGTTCGTGTGCTTGATGAAGACAAGAAACGAGAAAAGCCTTTGAAGAGGAGGTCGATTTCGGTTGCCCGCCCTTCTGCGCGAGCCAACGAGTTGGGTTCTAGATAAACTTAACGTGTTGTTACGTCAGGGCCGGGTGCCCGAAATACGCTAGTGCTAAGACGTGTATCGTCTTGCACCAAGGCCGGAAGTTCGTTACTGTAGGATAGATTTTATGACGCCATTCTCAATCTCATCCGAATTGCAAAGGCCTGAAGACCGCGGTGAAGGTTTAAAACATAAAAGCATTCTTGTTGTCGAAGATGACCACGACACTCGAGTGGCGCTACGTGAAGTTTTAGAGAACGAGGATTACATTGTTGTCACCGCGACTAATGGGCGAATGGCGCTAGAGATCCTAAAGAACTTCAGGCCGTCTCTTATTCTCTTGGATATAATGATGCCGATCATGGATGGATTTGATTTCCTGGCCTGGGTCGGGAAAAACGCTTCCCTGAGGTCAATCCCAGTGGTCACGGTATCAGCCCATGTGCTTGCCGCCAAATTGCCTGAGGGCGTTGTATTTATCAAAAAACCCCTTGAAATCGACACCGTACTAAAAACGGTGAGCGGGCTCTTATCCTACCGAACAGCCTGAAGCCCAAGAAAACTGTATCAGTTGAGTTTTATGCGATTGTCGTCGCGCGAAGCGCGGCAAGGCTTGGTTCAACCCGACATTAAGGGGAGCTCAACGGTGAACTTCGCGCCCTCGCCCTTGGCGCTTTCAAGACGGATTCCGCCGTTATGGGCCTCAACAATCTGCTTCACGATGAATAGCCCAAGGCCCAAGCCCGCAATGCTTCGAGAGGTCGTTGCTCTTTCAAATCTCTCGAAGATCAAGGATTGCTTCTCTTTCGGGATGCCGGGGCCTGAATCTTTCACGATAATTTGCGCGCTCGAAGGCGAGCGGCGCACTGAAATTTCAATGGGTTTGCCGGCGGCGTACTTTAGGGCGTTCGTGAAGAGATTGACGGCGACCTGCTCGATCCTGTTGTGATCCCATCGGCCGATCACAGGTTCGTCGAGTTCAAGGGTCACCTGGCACTGAGCCGTGTCGAACTGATCTTGAAAACGTTCGTACAATTCTCGCACGAGCGCCGAAAGGTTCACTTCATCAAGTTCAAGGTTCAACTTACCGGCTTGAATTCTTGAGATGTCCAACATGTCGTCGACAAGGGTGGTGAGTCTCTCTACCTGTTTGCACGACATACTGAAAACACGTTCGAGCTTTTCAAGCGAAAGCGCTTCTTTGCCTCTCAAGCCAAGCTTTCTCTTTGTCATCTCAAGCTGCATCCTGAGGGACGTGATCGGAGTCTTGAGTTCGTGCGAGGCGATCGACAAGAATTCATCCCTGGCTTGGATGGAGGCCTGCGCTTTCTTGTAAAGGAGAGCGTTTTCCACGGCCGTACCGGCGCGGTAGGCCAGCTCTTCCGCGACGCGCAGATCCGCTTCGGTGTATTGGCGGCCCGATTCCGCGGCGATCAAGGTGATCGCTCCCAGGGTCAAGTTCCTCGATTTTAAGGGAACCACCATGGCTGATTTCATCCCGAGTTCACGAAGGATCTTGAAGTGAGTTTCGTCAATCGCCGACGCCCGGATCAGTTGCTCTGAGATTTCAGGGTAAATCTCGCTCTTTCCAGTGCGTATGACATTGCCCGATCCTCTTGGAGAATCCCAGTTCGGAGGGTACTTTTCTTGTATTTGCCGCGCCCATTTTATCTTTTCCAACTCTTTATGAGCTACCGCTACTATTTGAGGCGCGGCTTTGCCTGTTTGTTTGACGGCAATGGTGCACCAATCCGCCATGGACGGCACCACGAGCTTTGCGATGCTCTGTAAGGTCTCTTTGTATTCTAGCGACGAAGCCAACAGGGAGCCGGCATCCGCGAGCAATTGAAGCGAACGCTCAAAGGCTTTCCGATCGGTGAAGTCCCTGAAAATGCTGATGGCGAATTTAACTTCGCCGGACTCGTCAAAAACCGGAGCCGCATTCACAATCGACCAGCGTGTCTCTCCCGTCTTTTTTGCTCGAAACTTCACAATCGTCTCAGGAGGGCTTTTTGTCCCTTTCAACGCCAGCCTTCCGGGAAGTTTTTCGTGCGGGAAAGGATTGTCTTGTTCATCAAGGATCTCAAACGCATCCATGACTTCCCGTGTGGTCGCATTCAAAAAGTCGGTCACGCACCCGTAACCGCAAAGTTTCGCCGCAACCCGGTTTGCGTAAACGAACTTTCCGTTCGTATCCAACACCGTGATGCCGTCGGTGACGCCGTGAAGAATGACATCAAGTTCATTCTTTGACTGCCGAAGGTCGAGCAACAGCCTCTTGAGATCCTCTTCGCTTTCTCTTAGCTTGGCGGAGGTTCGTTGGTGGTCTTCGAGCTCCTTCTTCAACTTTTCGTTTGATTCCCTGAGTTCTCGTTCGACTTCATTTTGTTTTTTTTCAGCTCTCTTTCGTTTTTCCAGCTCAGTTCTCAACAGGTTGGATTGGTGTTCAAGGTCGGCAATGACCCTGAGTTGCTCATCGGTGGTGCCGACTTGAAGATAACGCTCAGTCGGGAGCACGTGAGAGTGCGATCCGCAAATCTCGTTGAATCCGTTTTGTCCGCCCCTGAAATTCTTCAATGAGTAACCGCACAGCAAAGAAAAGGCGTGCTTTCGCGCGAGGTCATTCCATAGTTTCTCCAACTGCAAAGTGGCTGCCGCATTTCCTTCGTTCCATAGGAGTTGGACCATTTCACCGTACGCCCTTATCGCCCCGAATTTGGTTTGCATCTGCTGAAGAAGAGCCCCGAACTTGTTTTCAAACCTCTCGGCATCGGCGCTGCCACGGACCATGAAACTCGACAAAGTGTGATGTGCGTCGAGAACGAGAAGCTGCCCTGCGGACCTGAGGCCTTCCGTATCGAATCCATCCCTCTCCAAACATTTGAGGAAGACGCTGTTGTGCTCTGGCGTTGCGATGACGATCGCAGACTCTTGATTGCTAAGACCACTGCCGATAAAGAACGCCACCGTATCCGCAAGAAAGTGCGGGTCTTCATAAAATTGCACAAAATGATTTTGTCTTTCGCGCGCTAGTTCGGTTTCTGCAAGTAGCTCGGTCCAGCGAGCGAGTATTCCTTTGGATGGCATTTACCTGTCTCTGAAACGAGATCTTTAGCAAAATTGAACTTTCTTATCAAAGCCTCGCTCAAGATCTTCAAATCTTCACAAAGCCTCAATAACTTGGCTTGCGGACGGGCAGGTCCCCGTCAACGGCGGCTGCCAAAGTCGCCTTGCATCTTTGACGGCTTATTGCTTAGATTATGGAGGCCTTAAGGGCCACGCCATGAAGATCACCACGGTTTTACAAAAAAATGAAATCCAAGAGCTGACCCAAGCCTCAAACCTTCGCGGTTTTCAAGCGGTGGTCACCACTTGGGCGATGATTGCCGGCGCTTTTTGCATGGTTGCGATCTATCCAAGCCCTTTTATGGTTCTCGGCGCCCTTGTTATTCTTGGGGGGAGGCATCTTGCACTAGCCATCTTGATGCACGATTGCGCCCATTATTCGCTTTTCCGGACAAGGATCCTCAATGACATTCTCGGAAGATGGGTTTGCGCTTATCCGACTTGGCAGGATCTCAAGCGGTACCGGGTGCACCACATGGACCACCACAAGCATGCTGGAAGCGGGAAAGACCCTGACCTGAGTTTGATTAAATCGTTTCCTATCTCAAAGAGTTCATACGTTCGAAAGATCCTTCGCGACCTCTCTGGGATTTCAGGTTTGAAGAGGATCTATGGGCTTGTTCTTATGGACCTTGGCTTGATCAAGTACACCGTGGCGGCTGATGTCCAGAGACTGGATCAAAAGGGTCGAACGGTGAAACAGGTCTTTCGGGAAGCGTTTGGCAATTTGCACGGAGTAGTGATTACGAATGTCATTCTTTGGGGCGTGCTCTACAGCCTGGGCCACCCTTGGCTCTATTTGTTGTGGGTGGTTTCTTACCTCACGACTTTTAGCGTCTTCGTTCGCATCCGCTCAATCGCCGAGCATGCGTACACTTTAGAAGGGCTTGATCCATTAAAGAATACCCGCACAACCTTGGCCAATTTTCTTGCGCGCATTACGGTTGCTCCCCACCGTGTGAATTATCACCTTGAACATCATTTGTTGATGACAGTTCCGTACTTCAACCTGCCTCGACTGCATTCGGTCTTGAAAGAAAGAGGAGCATTGAAGGGGGCTTTCCTCTCGCAAGGGTATCTCGAGGTTTTGCAAGCCGCGGTCATAAATAAATCCAAATAAATCGTAGTTCAAGCTACCGAATGTTTAAGTTGAGTTTCAAGATTCGGTCTTTTTCAGCAGGACATGTCCCTCGACCGTCGCAGTTGCTGGTTGTGACGTACAAGAAACCGTCGGGTCCATTCACGACGTCGCGGAGCCTGCCAAAACCTCTTGGCGGATCGCCCTCAAGATAGACCTCATGCCCCGCGATTCGAACGGAGTCGGTTTGGGTTTCAAGGATGATGCGATGAAGGTGCTTTGATCCAAGCGTGGTGACGATCAGATTGCCTTGCCAGTCTGGGATGGCGTTCCCACGATAGAGCACCATCGCACCGGGCGGGGTAGCTTGACTCCAGGTAAGCAATGGAGCCGTCATTTGCGAAGTCGCGTCGCAACGCCAGGTGTTTGGCCATCCTAAATTATCCCCGGCATTTGCAAGGTTGATCTCATCCGAGCCCCGGCGGCCGAATTCGCCTGTCGGACCATGATCTGCGACAAATAAAGTTTTTGAATTCAGCCAATCAAACCCTTGGGTGTTTCTTAGGCCGGAAACGAAAGCCGGAGATCCGGAAGACGGATTGTCGCTAGGAATCCTTCCATCAGGAAGGAGGCGAAGAATTTTTCCTGCGCTGCTGTTGTTTTGCTGAGCCAGAGCAGGGGAGCTGGCATCGCCTGTGCCGATATAAAGCATTCCGTCGGGTCCAAACTTGAGACGGCCCCCGTTGTGGGTGGTATTGCCGGGAATGTCATCAAAGATCACCCGGTCAGCACTTGCGCTGCGACTATCTATAGAGAGGCTGTAGCGCTCGACGCGGTTCACAAGACCAGAGGCTTTTTGCAGCGTATAATAGAGGTAAAAGAACCGGTTTAAGTCAAAATCAGGATCGATCGTGATTCCCAGCAATCCGGCTTCGCCTGAGGCGTACGCATTGATTTGCACAACAGGAGTCGGTTGAAGGGCATTTGACCGTATGATCCTGACTCGGCCCGGTCTTTCAGTAAATAAGAGATCTCGGTTGGGAAGAAAAGCCATGCCCCAGGGTACTTCAAGGCCGCTTGCGAGTGTTTCCACTTGAAGCGATGTTGTTCCTGTCGTTCCAAATCCTTGTTCGACAAATTCACAGCTTGCGCTTTCAAGGGCGCCTTGCCCGGCGCCGCCAATGCCACTTGGCAAACGACCGTCCCCGCAGGCGACTAAAGTTAAAAGATTGATGCGCAGCGCGAAAGTGGTCAGCCAAAAACATTTTTTCTGCATCATCATGCACTCAGGGGTGCAAGGTCCATTCCCTTAAAAAAATCGCGCTATCGCGAGACCAAATCTGAAGTCACTCGTACCACTCTTTAAAGAACGTGATCCACCCCGGCAGATGAGGCCGGGTTTTCTTAGGTTCTCGATGACAAGGAGGTTTTTAGGGTGATTTTGTTGAATCGATTTCGATCTATAGCGATGGTCTTCGCTCTGGCCATGATGTTTGCCGCCTGTAGCGGAAACCGATCGACTGAAGGTTCTGGCGGCGGAGGCTCTGCCGAAGATTTGATCGCTGTGCTCCCAGACACGAGCCCGAGCGATCCTCAAAACCCTAATCCCGACACGCCGGATTCGCCTCCGACGACGAATGACCGTGAGTACACCACGGATGTCTTGCTCTTCAATGGCATTGGTATCTCGACGTCGGATTGGCAGACCACTGAGCAGATCATAAAGTCAGAAGGCTTAAGTTACCGGTTGGTCAATTCAAGCCAACTCAATGCCATGAGTTTAGATCAGATGACCAAGTTCGGGTTGATGGTCTTTCCGGGAGGATACGGCAATCAGATCACCAACGGCCTAAGTTCGGAAACGCGCATTCGCGTGCGCCAAGCAGTGCGAGAGCGTGGAGTGAGTTTCCTGGGAATTTGCGCCGGCGCCTGGGTAACAGTGGGGCCTGATCCCGGGGCAAAATCCGCTTCTTATGGCTTTGCAATCGTGACTGGAAGTATTTTGAAGCTGTTCCTGCCTGGCGGTCGTCAGCCCACGGCTGACATGGTGGATGTTTCGTTTGCTGATGGTTCAAAACGAAACTTGGTCTGGTGGGGTGGTCCGTACACGCCCGAGTGGACGGGCGGGGTCGTGGCTCGTTATGACACGGGGCAACCTGCCATCTCACAGACGTGGGCCGGCAAAGGGTTCGTGATCGTGAGCGGTCCGCACCCCGAAGCGCCCCAATCTTGGCGAAATACCGCAGGTTATGATTCAGACGGGCTTGATTACGCGGTCGCGGCCGACTTGATCCAGGCCGCGCTCAAGCGCCAACCCTTGCCCACATTCTAATTTCGTCCCCGCAACCCCCAAAAAGGCGCGTTAGCCGCTGTAAAAAAGTGGTTAGCGCGCCTTTCGATTTTTCTGGCAGAGAGCATCGATTGAGAATTTGCCCGCTCCGTTGAGTAGATAAAAGAGCGCGATCGCAAGATAAATGAGCGCCAATTCTTTTTTCTGGAAAGGATCCGCCGCGTGTTGAAAAAAAGCCGCGATCGCCATGGTAAAAGCAACGGATGCGGCGGCTGGGCGAGTGAGGAATCCCGCGGCGAGAAACAACCCTCCGAGGAACTCTGCTCCTGTGGCGCACCAAGCGAAAAAGTGCGGCGCTGGAAAACCTAAGTTCCCGACTGCTTCAATAAAACGATCAGCCGGAGGGATCTTTCCTAGCCCATGGCCAAAGGCCATCGTCAGGCCAACGGCAACTCGCAGGATCAGATCGCCCACGGCTTCAGAGGCTGTTTGTTTTGTTTTTGTTTGTCTCATCAAGAATCGAATCGGCATATAAACTTCTTAAACTACGATACAGGCTTGGTCTAGCCTCCTTTTTTTGGCGGCGGGGGAGTTGAGGCCTTTACAGAGCCAGGGAAATCATCAAAGCTTAGGGTTTTAAGGGCAGGAGGTTGCGGAACGTGAGTGACTTTTCAACGTCGCGCGTGTTGGGTCGTAGCGGTCTGGTTTGCGGAAGGCTTGGGCTCGCAAGTTCTTATGGCGGATCGCCGCGGGGGTTCGAAGCAGCATTTGAGCAAGGGTGTAACTATTTTTATTGGGGCAGCATGCGTCGCAAGGGCATGGGCGATGCGATTAAAACGATTGCTTCGCGCAAGCGCGAAAAACTCACGGTTGTTTTGCAGACCTACTCGCGCGTAGCGCTGTTGACCGAATTGACTTTGAAGAAAGGACTGAGGGATCTCAAACTTGATTATGCCGATGTCTTGCTTTTAGGTTGGTACAATAAAAAGCCCAGCGAAGGGTTTCTCGAGAAAATCTTGAAGCTCAAAGAAAAGGGCTTGTTTCGGAAGCTTGCGATTTCGTGCCACGATCGCCCCACGTTTCGAGAATACATTTCTGATGCGCGGTTTGACTTGATCATGTTGCGTTACAACGCGGCCCACCGGGGGGCTGAACGCGAAGTGTTTCCTTTTCTCGATCAAACCACTTCAAAGCCAGGTGTTGTTTCGTATACAGCGACTCGTTGGAGCACGCTCATCGATCCAAAGCTCACCCCCAAGGGGCTGAAAACCCCTACGGCGGTTGATTGTTATCGGTTTGCTTTGAGCAATCCTCATGTTGATCTTTGTTTGACCGGCCCCGCGACCGATGCTCAGTTGGAAGACAATATGAAAGCTTTGCGACTAGGCCCGCTTTCGCCAGACGAGATGAGCTGGATCAAGGAAGTAGGGGACCACGTTCACAAGCTTACGAGCAAGAAAGTCTTCACCAATCCTTTCATGCAAAGACATGAGTGATGCCAAAAAATTCTAAACGCCCGCGCTCTGGCCGCCCCACGAGCCGCCATGCGCAAGGGCTGTATTACAACCGTTCGTTTGTGACCAAGAAGGAAAGGGCCGAAATCCTAGAGTGGCTTTCTACGATCCATCCGATTTGGGAAAAGCGATTTTCGAAAAACAATCCTCCTCCAAGCGGTGAAAAGCAACGCATGCTCTTGCGGCCCGTGTATTGGCTGGGGAATTGGCAATTCGCTTGTTTGAACTACTATCATCCTCCAAAGGGTATCCACAATCGGTGCGTTCAGGCGGAGGATTTTCCCCCGGTACTTGCGAGGGTCGTCGCGCGGATCGAACAGATCGCAAGGCGGATGTTTGTGGGGAAAGACATGCCTGCGAAGTGGCATCTCAACACCTGTCTTTTGAACTTTTATGGGAGCCGCCTTGAAAACGGGAAGTGGATCGACACCGCGAGGGTGGGTGAACACAAAGACTTTGAACCTGGTCCCGTGGCTTCGCTTTCCTTGGGTGAACGCGCCATTTTTCAGTTCGTCGCCAGCGACAGGCCTGGGCAACGAAATGCGGTCGTGGCTCAGCAGTGGCTTGACGACGGTTCGCTCCAAATCTTCGGAGGATATCGCTGGAAGAGCCAGTATTTCCATCGGGTGCAAAGAGTTGATAAACGAGAGGGCCACCGGTTCGCGTTGCATGTGAAAGACTTTGAAACCAGACGGCTGAATTTCACTTTTCGTTACGTTCCTGATGAACACATCGTCGCTTATCGCGCGCTTCCCAAAACCGCCCAAGACGATACCCGCGAGTATGTCGAAGAACTGGCGCGGTACTCTGAGTTTTTCAGGAAAGTAGTGCTAGAGCGCACCGAGGCGTGAGCTCTAGCACTTTCCACTGCCCGAATTCACTTCGAAATTGAATAAGCTGAAACCTGGTTCTCCATCATCCGAGGCACTAAGAGAGTCTGCGTGCTCGGAACGAATCCGATGTCGGCTGATCCTTTAAAACCTTCGAGAAGCGTCTTGACCTGCCCTGACGCCGTGACGGTATAAACTTTGCCTGCAACCCAGTCCGATACAAGGAAGTCTCCTGAGGGAAGTTGTTCAAGACCGTCGAGATTGCCCAAAGGAGATTGGGTGATCTTAGTGACTTTCTTTGTTTTCAAGTCAACGCTGAAGAGATCCCCAGGCTGTTTTGAAGACAGGTCCTTCTTTACGCCGGTTCCCCATCCGGCGACGATGAGTTTCCCGTTCGAAACCAAGAGTCCATTTGGGGATTCAAGGTTTGAGCCCTTTAAGAAGGTAGAAACCTTGCCGCGCTTGACCACATGGATGCGGCTCGTAAGGGTGTCTGAGACATACACTTCACCGGATGGTCCAACGGCAACGTCATTTAAGAACTTCGCGCCCTTGATACGAACTTTTCTTGTGATCTTGCCGCTATTCAAATCGATTGAGACAAGGCGATCAATGTCCGATACCCATAACGTGTCTTGAAAAGCACGCAATCCTTTCGGAGCATGAAAGCCTGTCGCCCATTGCGCCTCCACGATATTTCCTGAAGCGTCTAGCTTTGAAATCCATCCTTTGCCGTCTTTTTCAAATGGGGAGCCTGCAACGTTTGATACATAAATATGACCGGTGCCCGAATCATAGAACGCGCTCTCAGGCGCCTGAACAGATTCGCTCGTATTCCAGAGTTGTTGCGCGGTTTCGAAAGTCGCAGAGGAGAGTTCCGTAGTAGACTTCTTTCCGGTCGAGCAGCCAGTGGCTGCCAAAAGGAATGTGCATGATGTCAATACGACAGCTCGTGCGAAAAATGAGGTTTTCATCGCGTAAAGTTCCTTTCATCAAAGATGAGCTATTGGATTTTCAATATGCCTAACACCGCATGCACGCTTCGTCTATGTTGCTCGGCCGCAGAAAGGGACTGGGCCATGCAGTTCGACTTGGATTTTAAAAAATGGATCGCCACAAGGTGGGCGGTCGGCACATAAACTGCAAGGTTTTGCCCACGCTATGGCACAACTTAAATTAAAACCCGAAGAACTTGGAGTTTCATCGACAGAGATAAGGGATCGGTACCCTCATTTTCGCGAAATGCTCACCCAAAGACAAACAGCAATCATTCAGGGAGCGAATCAGGGCCGTCAGCAGCTGACCCAACAGTTGCCCGAGGGGCCTGGCGACGTCGGAGATCTCTCGGTAATCGACTTGAATACGGATTATCTTTTGAACTTCGCCGATCGCGAGCGCAAAGAGCTTCTTGAGATTCAAGATGCGCTTGCTCGAATGAGCCGGGGCGTGTACGGAATTTGTGAATCGTGCGGTACCGATGTCAATGTTGAGCGATTGGAAAAATTGCCTTACGCGCGTAATTGCATCGACTGCCAGGCCTCAAATGAAGCGCGATTCACCGATCCAAGGTTGCGAAGAGTTCCCAAACTCTAGAAAAGCTCGTCGATATTTATGTGACCGGGCCTGGAATAAGCCGTCAAACTGACATACATACAGTTTCGTGCAAGATTCACGAGGAGAAATGTCTTATGACGGCTCAAGGCTCTTTCCGATCCGCCGTGCTTAACGGAATTCCCACCGAACTGCCCGCGGCCAAACCCTTTGATGCAACGGTAAATCATGCTCCCCGACGCCGGGATATCTTGACCACCGAAGAGAAACGGCTCGCGGTGCGCAACGCGCTTCGATACTTTGATTCCAGGCATCACCAAGTCTTGGCCAAAGAGTTCGCGGAAGAACTTGAACTTTATGGCCGCATCTACATGTATCGATTCCGCCCAGACTACGAGATGCGCGCGCGTTCAATTGAAGATTACCCGCATCGCTGCAAGCAGGCCGCGGCGATTATGTTGATGCTCACCAATAATCTTGATCCGGCGGTGGCGCAACATCCTCATGAACTGATCACCTACGGCGGCAACGGCGCGGTTTTTCAGAACTGGGCGCAGTACCTTTTGACGATGCAGTATCTGGCCACGATGACCGAAGAGCAAACCTTGGTGCTGTATTCGGGCCATCCTTTAGGGCTTTTTCCTTCGCATCGCGACGCTCCTCGCGTGGTGGTCACCAACGGAATGATGGTCCCGAATTATTCAAAGCCCGATGACTGGGAGAGGTTCAATGCGCTTGGGGTTACACAGTACGGTCAAATGACAGCGGGCTCTTTCATGTACATCGGCCCGCAGGGCATCGTGCACGGTACGACGATCACCATTCTCAATGCGGGTCGAAGATCAGACCGAACTGCGGGCGCTCTTGCCGGAAAAGTTTTTGTTTCGTCAGGTTTGGGTGGGATGTCGGGTGCTCAGGCGAAAGCGGCGGTGATCGCGGGTGCGGTCGGGGTGATCGCGGAAGTGAATCCCAAGGTGATCGCAACTCGCCATTCGCAGGGCTGGGTCGATGAGGTTCATTTAGATCTTGACCGATTGCTTGCAAGAATCGCGCAGGCGCGTAAACAAAAACAAGCGGTCTCGCTGGCTTATCAAGGGAACATCGTCGATCTCTGGGAACGACTTGCGAAGGAAGGCGCTCAAATTGAGCTGGGCTCGGATCAAACTTCGCTTCATAATCCTTGGGCGGGGGGTTACTATCCGGCGGGAATCTCTTTTGAGCATGCCGTTCAAATGATGTCGAAGGATCCGGAAGGTTTCAAGGCTGCCGTAAGGTCAAGCCTTGTCCGTCACGTCTCTGCTATCAACCAGCTCGCAAAGAACGGGATGTATTTCTTTGATTATGGAAACGCATTCCTGCTTGAAGCAAGCCGTGCAGGTGCGGATGTGGTTAACCACGAGGGGACATTTAAATACCCCTCTTACGTGCAAGACATCATGGGGCCTTTGTGTTTCGACTATGGGTTCGGCCCGTTCAGGTGGGTTTGCACGTCTGGCAAAGCCAGTGATCTTGAGGCGACCGATCAAATCGCAGAGAATGTTTTGACTGAGATGCTCAAAAAAGCCCCTCATGAGATCTCACAACAACTAGAAGACAATTTGAGATGGATCCGTCATGCAGCCGAAAACAAGCTCGTCGTAGGATCTCAGGCGCGCATCTTATACGCCGATGCCGATGGGCGGGTAAACATCGCGCAAGCTTTCAACCAGGCGATCCGCGATGGAAAGATTTCTGCGCCCGTTGTTCTTGGGCGAGACCACCACGATGTCTCTGGGACGGATTCACCGTATCGAGAGACTTCCAATATCTATGATGGATCGCGTTTCACGGCCGACATGGCGGTGCAAAATTTTGTGGGCGACGCGTTTCGAGGAGCCACTTGGGTGTCTTTGCACAACGGCGGAGGTGTGGGCTGGGGCGAAGTGATCAACGGTGGTTTCGGTTTGGTTTTGGATGGAAGCGAAGATGCGGATCGCAGGTTGAAGTCGATGCTGTTTTGGGATGTGAACAACGGCATTGCGAGAAGAAGTTGGGCTAGGAACCCTGAGGCTGTTTTTGCGATCAAGCGCGCGATGGCGTCTGAACCGAAGCTCAAAGTGACGCTACCCAATTTGGTTCAAGAGGAAGTCTTGAAGACTCTGTGGAAATGAGAGGTGGAATCTTTCCGCCTCACCGAGAACGGCATCCACAAAGCGCCAGCGGCTGGCAGCGAGAGCCTTTAGGGCGTCAGAACCGCTCGGCGGGCATTCAGCCCTCGTTTTCGGCTGAGGCCTTCTCCCATTTTTTTTGGCTCTTTTTCACGCCGCTTTTCAAGATTTTCTCGCGTATCTCTGTGACGTGCTGGGCTCTAGCCTCGCGTAAAAGCTCTTCAATCGCGAGAAGTTCGTCTTCGAGTTCCCAACGAGCTACGCTGTTGACGGCGATCTCTTCGTGGGTCTCTGGACGGCCCAAACTGTCATGTACTTTGAGTTTGTGCTTTAGGGCTAAGGACCTTTGAAGAAGTTCAATTTTTGTCGCCTTTTCCATGACGCGCACCTTATAACTAAACCAGATTAATTTCATCACCTTTTTGCAATGCTGACGCTTTCAAAAAAACTCTGTTACACTTGAACCTAAGACAAGATGAACCCTTCTGAATCAGGGGTAAAGACACCTCCTGTAGGCTTGAGTGGGTTAGTGCTCACCGCCGGTGGCGCCAGAGGCGCCTATCAGGCTGGGGTGCTCAAGCGTATCGGTGAGTTCAGTCGTTTTCGGGGCAAACCAAGTCCTTTTCCTATCATCGTCGGAGCTTCTGCTGGCGCAATCAACGGCGCTGCCTTGGCTGCGGGGAGCGGTGATTTCCATGCGGTAACCCAGCTTTTGGCGCAGCTCTGGGAGAATATCAGGCCAAACCATATCTATCGCACGGATGTGATGGGACTCAGCGCGGGTGCCTTGCGTTGGGCGAAAGACTTGGGCTTTGGGGGGGTGTTCGGGGGAGGCACGGCGCAGTCTTTGCTTGATGCGAGGCCTTTGAAGGAATTCCTCTCTAGGAGCCTGCCCTTCGAGCGCATCAACGAATCTATAACTAAAAACCATTTGTATGCGGTGGGCGTGGTTGCCACGAACTATTATTCAGGCAAGTCGTACTGCTTCATCGAAGGACGGCAAGGACACGCCATCTGGGTGAAGAGCAGAAGAGTGGCGGTGCCAGTGAAGCTCAATGTGAACCACATTTGGGCCTCAGCTTCGATTCCGATCGTGTTTCAACCGGTATTGATCGAATCCGAGAACGGAAGCTTTTATTACGGTGATGGAGGCTTAAGATTAGTCGCCCCGCTAAGCCCTGCTATTAGGTTAGGAGCGAGCAAGGTTTTTGCAATCGGGATTCGATCTCATAAAGCGGCCGAATCTCGGTCTGAAGAACATCTGCTCGAGCAACAAGGCAAGAAGCCGGTGATGCGAAAACCTCCGCTGGCGCAGATCTTTGGCGTTGCGCTAAACTCGATCTTCTTAGACCACCTCGACACCGATGTCGAACACTTGAAGCGGATGAATGAGCTTCTTTCGCATTATGACAGAGGGCCAGACGGAAAGGTTAGCACTACCCGAATGCGAGAGCCCATGAGACAAGTCGATTGTTTCATGATCAATCCCTCTGAAGACCTTGCGAAAATAGCCGAAGGCCTTACGCATCGCATGCCAGCGATGATCCGTTATTTCATGGAAGGGTTGGGCACTTCACGCGCCCAGAGCGCAGATTTGATGAGTTATCTTTTGTTTGACCCAAGCTACACCAAGATCTTAATCGAGATAGGTTACCGCGACGCCGACGCACAGCGCGACAAGATCGAAGAGTTTTTGTCGACATAGACATCGCAAAAAGAGCATGTTAGCCACCTTCTTATCGCAAGAGGGGGCGTCGTGAAAAAACATTCTAACCAAATTCTAAAGTCTATTTTAGCGTGCATCGCTCTGAATCTCGCGGCGGCTCTGTCTATGAGTGAGTTGTGCGCGGCTGCCGGGTCGCAGGCGAGAACTGCTCCGATCGACATTGCTTCAAAAGGCATGTGGTTGCTGGAACTCGAGAGTAAAGAGCTCATCGGCGCGACCCATGATGGAAAAGGATTTTTGCTCGATCGCGATAGAAAAATGCGCCCTTTATCAAGGCTTAACGATTTTTGTTTTCTTGTTCACGACGATACTGATGAAAAAAGGCCACTTTCTGAAAAATGCGTGCCTAACCGATACGTCTCTGCGCTTGAGTTGCCGCGCAAGGGAGTCTTGCTCGCATCTTTAAATGCGGTAACCTTCAATGCCTATGAAAAAGGCTTGAGTAAAAAATTCTACGACGTTCCTCGAGATTATCAAATTGATTCGATTGGGTTGGTTGACGACGATCAAGGCAGAGAAGTCATCGTGATTGCGATGAGCCATGTGTGGTCGATGGGTCCTGCGACGCTGCTTGAGTTTTTAGATGAGAAAGGAAAATATTTAGGCAGTTGGAACCACCCATCAAAGCTGCCTTCTCCGGGAGTTCGCTTCGAAAAAGGAAAATGGGCATTTCTTGATGAGGAGAAGCGGCTCTTCGTTGTCGACATCATGAATGGGGGAAAACAAACCCTTCTTTTTGACTCTACAAAGCATCCTGCCTTTGGGCTGGCGGATGTTCAGCGCTATACCGGCGATACGACGCTGCGAAAAACATCAGATGGTGGTTGGATCATCCCGGTTTTCAGTGACGGATTGCTCTTTCTAGATGCTAACGGGAAAGAGCGAGGTTATTTTGGCTATAAACCCAAAGTTGCGACCTCAAACGATCAGAGTTTAGCTGTCGAGAGCAATGAGGAAACGGAGAAAGGTTTCCCGCCTCGCCCAAAAAGCCTTGGAAACCTTGAAGAGGCTTTAGAAGAACAGCCTGCACAGTTGTCTTCGGCTTTGCTACTCGATTCAGGGCGATTCGTGGTTGCAAGCGATCAGGGCTGGTTAGTCTATCTCGATCCGCTTTCAGGTAAAGTCGAAAAAAGGGTAGAGCTTGATGGGGCAAAGAGTCCTGCTCCGGAATTGGTTCTTATTGATAAGAATCAAGTGAGTGTTGCGGCATCTCAAGATGGGTGTGCTTTGATGGTTCTTGACCATTTCGGAAAACTAGCAAGAAGGTTCAAGGTTCCTGGGGCTTTGCGATGTTCATTCGCTGGCGAGCTTGCCAACGGATTGTCTTTGGTTGAGTTCACAGAGCAATCAACCCAAACCCAAAAGATCGGAGCTTTCAGTAAAGACGAAAAACTTCTTTGGAGTGTGTCGGGCGACACGCCCGTGATCTTGAACGACCGAAGAGGCTTTGTTGCTTTCGAGAAAGATCGGAAGATGTTCTTCGTTTCACTGAGGCAAGAGAGGTTTGACAGTTTGAGAGCGCGCTGACGCCACGAAAGATCGCGATGAGAAAGCTTGTAATAGATTTAATTTTCATGGAGCTCCTTCTCTTCTTCTGATTCTTCCTTAACTTGAGTTTTTATCAAGGCGTAGATGCCGGTGAAGGCCAAATCAGGTGATAAAGTGATTATTACGAAGGCTGTCGTTGAGGCGCCTATTTTCAAGCAAACAAGTAGATTATTGGGGTTTAAAGGATCAAACCAAATGCGACTGTAAAGAATTTGCACGTTTCGGTGCGAGATATTAAAGAGTTCAGTCATCAAAACATTGTAGAGTTCCCGGGCCATGTTGTTTGTAAGGAAAATCTCGCGTAGCCCTTCTTTTTTGAAAAGCGCGGTCACTGAACGTTCGCTTGCTCGGGCTTCAAGCATAGCCCATACGCTATCTGCGACTTTTTGAAGACGCTTTGATTCGTTTTCTGAAAGCAGGGGCTCGTCTACTCTCTTTCTAATGAGCTTTGCAATTGAATGGGGTAGCCGTGGCAGCGATTCGACAAAAGCATCGGGCTCAAGAGTGAGGTCAAGCACGTGTTGAAACTCATGCCGGGTGACTGTGGCGCTACGAAGTGCTCCGCGAGGATTTAGAACAACTAAGGTTTGAGAGCCTTTTTGAAAAGGACGGTTCGCGATGACCCGGCCACCCTCAAAAAAAGGCGTCGAAGGATCAAGCAAAACGGGGATATGGTTTTCTTTTAGTCTTTCGAATATTTTTTTGAAGTTTGATCCAAGAAGCTTTTCAGGAGGAGAAAGAATCTCAACGTAAGTGTTTTTAAGTATCGAGAATTCTGTATTGTCGTGTGTGACCACTCTTACGACTTGACCACTGCCACCCTCACTTTCAAGAAGCCGCAGAATTTCATGATGGTCGGTAGAGTTTGGAAGCTTTTCAAGGGTGAAACCCTGATTGTTGAGGTCAACGAACTGAAAAAGCGTGCGCCAAAGGCAGGTGCTTTCTTCGGCGTGAACGGTATGTGGGTGTAGAGCGAGCTGCACTATCAGCATCAAAATTATGGGAAAAATCGAATATTTGGCGCGTGGGCACACCATAAGGGCTCATCGGAAATGCGGCGCGGTGGCTTTAAAAGCGCTGTCTCAAGGAAAATATTGCCTGGTTGTGGCTAGTATTGGTGCATTAGTCGGAACTTGTCAAATTTGACAATAAGAGCTAAGATGCACAGAGATGACTGAGCGGCTTGGATGGCAAGTTCTATGAACCTGAGGCGGTGAAAGATGGATTTCAATACTTCGTCGCCGATCCTTTGGAATACTGAGGCGTCAATTATAGATTGATCTGGATTCTTGAGGATAAAAAGCTTTACGTCGGAGTTGTAAACGCCTTTCGGAGGTAGAAAAAAATGGCAAAAAGCAAGAAAACGAAAACAAAATCTTCGCATACGAGGTGGCCAGACGAAAAGGCCCTCTCGGAAATGCGTGATCGTCTTTCGTCAGATAAAGTTCAGGGAAGCACCGTGCTGGGTCCAGATGCACAACTTGTAGATCGCATTAAACATGACTTGTGCAGCAAAATCGTTGAATTTCACTTGAACAGCAAACTTTCACAAAGGGCGCTTGCTGAGAAACTTGGTGTTGACGAGCCTGAAATGAGCCGAATTCTCCACTACAAGATAGAGCGCTATACTATTGATCGTTTATTGGGGTATCTCGAGATCTTGTATCCGAACGTGGACTTTGAGGTTTTTGCGGCATAACGGGTGGAACCAATGTCATGCGCCTGAATAGCACCACCAGCGACGCCTGCTACTTTTTCTCTTCCGACAAGTCTTTTTGAAACTTTTCCTTCACCGCGATGATTGCAGCCTTCTCTTCAGCAGAGGGGGGTGCCATGCCTTCTCGCGGAAGCCACAAATCGGGTGAAAGCACATAATCTAAGGCTTCAATCATCGAGCGATCAAGTTCTGGCAGAATCGCAGGATCATTTTTGACCAGCTCGCAATAGCTTCCCATAAAGACTTCTGGGCCAGTCAAGCTGGTGTAAGTTTTTAGAATGGGCAGAACCTTTGTGAGCTCGCCAAAAAATCGCGTGTGCACTTCGTCAATTTTGCATTCACCCACGACAGCCTCGCCTTCGGCAATCAAACGAGCGCGTTCACTTTCTAGTTCTTCGTCATCAGTTGTGGGCCAAGACTTGAGTTCTTCGGTGTCATTTCGAAGCTCAGCTTTCAGTAAAAGAGCCTCTTCGGGAAGCAAGAAGCGCCACTGATCGAGTTGTTGAAAAATTTGAAGTGCCTTCTCAGTGGCTTCTTTTAGTTTTACAGAGGGGTCTTTGAGAAATTCCGCAAGCTTCAAGTGATAAAGCAGGTGGCGTTTACAATAGTACGGCATAGCTTTCAGTTGTGAATGAATCCAAAACGATAACTTTGCCTGGTCTTTTCGGCCATTGTTTAAATTAGTGCATTGGTGGATCAGCCAAGACAAGTCGGCCTCAGAAAAGCTTGGCCTCTCTTCGTACAGAAATCTTCTTATGGGTTCGAGGGTCCCAGTGTATTCCTCAAACCCTTCAAGCGGCTTGAGAACATCACTCATAAAAGAACGCACCACGCCTTGGCTGAATCCGTTTATCGGAAATTTCGAAAAGAATGCGTTTTCTGGTGCAAGCCTTGATTTCTTGTCTTGAAGGCTTTGAGAAAATTGGGCTAGGTGTTGAGCAAATTTGAAAGCCTCTTTTGAGGAAGGAAGTGGCTTTGTCTCCGAATTTGAAGTGCAGAGGGTTTCTACCCCTTTTCTATGGGTACCCCGCAATCCCCAGATGCATTGAGAGACTTCGGGCCCGTTATACTCTTGATTAAATTCGATGACAAATTCAGAGTCTCCAATTTGAACTTGGCGCGCGCCAACAGGCACCCGGTAGTAATTTCGGTAGAGTTGGCCGTCGCGATTATACTCAGCGACGAAGTAATAGTTAGAAAGGTTTTTTTGGGGCAAAGAGGGGTAAGTCGAATAGAATCCATGAACGAACGAGAACGGCGTGCTTTTAGGTTCTTTCTGATCAAGTTCTTGAATCAATTTTTCAATCTGTGATTTTTCAGGCTCTTTAAAACTACCTCTGCCGAGATCTTGAGCGACAAACTTTCCATCTTGAAAGCCAGAGAATGCGACGAGCGTTCCGGTTTCTACTTCGTACTCCCGCGACTGAAGAAACTCGATTCTTCCGTGCGAATCTTGGATGAAAATCCGTTCGACTCTTCTTTTCCAAATAGTCGCAGGGTAGGTATCGTACCCGGGATTATGATTATAAATGAAAGAATCTTTGAGATAGGTCAATTGAGGAGCAGATTCCTTTTTCTCTTCAGCGATTGCATGCAGCGACAGAGTGGCCCAGATCAAAAGTACAAATATTTTCATGCAGTGCGTCTAACAGAGGGGTTTTGCTTAATCAAATAGAAAGGGCTTTACATTGTTTTTGAAGCGGTGCGAGCAGACAGGCGCAATTCATTCCACTGGAACTTGATGGGTTATTGTCACGCAGCCTTCGGAGGAGTGCCTGTTCCGCCGCCAGGTGCCGGAGTTGCGGACGTGGCCACGACGAACTTCTCTTTGAACTTCTCAAGCTGCTCTTTTGATACAAGGTCGCTCACCATCATGAAAAGCCGCACGGGCTGAGCTCTGTCGGGAAATTGATAAACCCCCAGTTCAACGAGCGGCGGCGGTGTGGTCTTGAGCGACTTTAAGAACTCATCGGTCATGATGACGTTTGTGCCGGGAAGTTCGTGGACTAGTTTTTCCATACGATGCAGAAGGTCGACATCGCTAGACGAAGTGTCGAAGCTTTTCTGAATGACCGGACCTCGAAGCGTATTAAGCTGCACAGTGTGTATATTCACAGTCGCATTTCTTGCGACATGCAAACCCACGCCGCACTCAATTTGCACCTGGTGTACTTGAGAGAGCCCACGAAGTGCTACGCGAAACTCGCGCGCCACACTCAAGGCCGCGTCAAAAGGGCTGATTTGTTGTTCAAATAAACCAAAGTGGCCGTAAGCAGAGTCTCCGCTGTGCGACTCTCTCCATCCGCCGTGGCGGAGCACGCATTCGGTGAATGCCTGAATAACCAAGTTTCGAAGAGGCCTGTCGCCAATGATGGTGCCGTGAATTTTTGCGCTATTGATGATGTCAAAGGTGATGCCCACGACGTCTTTTTTAATGGGAAATTGAATTGATTTTTCATTAAGCGCCCACAGCACGAATGGCGGAACCCAGCACTCAAGCTCTGCGCGCATACTGGCTTCGCGTTTGTGCGCTTCTTCAAGGTCACTGGTCATTTTCTTGAGTGTCGAGATCTTCTCTTGCAGTTCTTGGTAGAGCTTTCGTTGTTCATCTTTCGCGTTGTAAAATTCGATCGCGCGCCTCAAAAGCGCTTCGAGCTCGTCGGGGTCCCAGGGTTTTTTGACGTAGTCAAAGACCTGGGCTTTGCGCACCGACTCGACGACCAAGTTCTCATCGGAATAACCCGTGACGATGATCCTCACGGCATCAGGCCTTAGACGTTTGGCGACTTCAAGAAATTGCACTCCGGTCACGCCAGGCATGCGCTGGTCGCTCACGATGACGCTAGGGTTGAGTTTGTCCAAGGCCTCAAGAGCTGCCATAGGATTGTCAAAAATTTTGATTTCCCAGTCGCTAGGCAGAGAGGCTTCAAAGACGGCAAGGTTGTGTGGTTCGTCGTCGACGTACAAGATGAGGGGTTTCATGCCGCCACCTTGCTTTCGCCCGCAGGGCTCGTGGGAAGCACGATCTCAAAGGTCGTTCCTTTTCCAGGTTCCGAGCTCAGGTTGATCTTGCCTTGGTGCCTTTGAATCTCCATTTTCACGATATGCAGTCCGAGTCCTGAGCCTTTTCCCACTTCTTTGGTCGTGAAGAACGGCTCCCAGATTCGGGTCTGGATGTTTTCAGGAATGCCGCATCCACTGTCAGCGATGCGAATGCTTGCTTCAGAGGGTGTAGACTGAGCTGAGATGTTGAGTTGGCCTCCTTCAGGCATGGCATCGACGGCATTTACGATCAGGTTCATGAAGACCTGGTTTAGTCCTACGACGTTGCCGAAGATCTGCAGAGAGGGATCAATATCGACTTTGACTTCGATCCCGTTTTTGATCTTGTTGCGCAGGATCGCGAGAACAGAATCAATGACTTCTTTTATCTTGAGGTCGTTGAATTTTGCTTGGTTGAGGCCTGTGTAATTTCTTAGGCTATTGATGATCTCGAAAGTGAGCTTCAAGCCGTCCTTCATGATTGAAATCAGGCTGTTCATCTTTTCTTTGTCTTTGCTCTCAACGCTTGCGATCCATTTTTCAAGAGGCCTGAGCGCTCCATTCACATAGTTGAGCGAGTTGTTGATCTCGTGCGCGATGCCTGCCGCAAGCGTACCCAGAGAAACCAGCTTCTCAGATTGAATCAGCTCAGACTGAGTCACTTTGAGCTTTTGCATGGCTTCTTGCAGCTCGCGTGTTCGTGAGGTGAGCTGCTCGGTCTTTTTCTTCACTTCTTCTTCGAGGTGGGCTTGCAAGTAGTCACGTTCGCGATAAGTGGCGTTGATCTGTTCGTTCACCGAGAGCGCTAAGAATAAAAGGCCGCAGACAATGCCCACCGAGAGCATCACGTAACCACTCGAAAGGCCTGTCACGACGAAAATGTCATTGAACACCGCAGCCGCGAAGAGAGCCAAGCTCAGCGATTTGAGTAAGAATGAGCGCTCATAACCCTGGGCTTTCGAAAGCTTTCGGATATTGAAGAGAGTGGCCAACATCAAACCCAGGGTGAACGCAAAGGGCAGGGTCGTGCCGAACTGAAGCGTGTCCCCGCTTTTTCCCAAGAGCAAGATCACGACGGCAATCGCAACGTTCATAAAATACGCGATGTAAACTTTGTTGCTGATCAGGCCTTCGATTCGCAGAGTATTGAAGAACAGGCAAAGCCCCGTCCACACGCAAAGGTCAGCAACGCGGTGCAAGTTGAGCATGTCGAGGTTGATTCCGAAGGCGCCTGAGACCGAGCCCATGAAATACCCCGCCATCGCGAGGTTTGAAAGCGCAAGCGACATGGTTTCGTGCAAAGAAACTTTCCGGTAAAAAACGACAGCGCAGAAAAGAGCCATCATCAAAAGGCTCCCTGCTGCGATGATATTCATGGTTTCTAAGACAAAATCTGCAAGTGGCCGCCGCTTAACCACTGACGGAAAAAATGCCAGCCGCGCGAAGTAGTGGCTGTAAGAGACCACCCTCCAATGAAGCGTCGTGCCGCTTGTGATGTGCTTGCACTGCAGGGTCGGCGTTCCATAGAACGATCTGGGGTGTTTGAATTCAGGGTCGCTGAATCGCAGGACGGGTTGACCATCAAGCGAGAGCACGTGCGCACCGTGAATGACCACGGGAAATTCAATGTAAGAGTCAGGAGCCGTCTTGCAGTTACTGACGATCTGCTTGGATTCAGCTTCCAAGACGACAACACGTTCTTCATTCGTCCAAGGTTTGGTGACGGCCCATCCTGAAGCAGGATCGTTTGGCACCGACTCAACGTTGAGGAGCCCTGAGATGAACATCAAAGCGCTGATCGCTACGGATTCAAGGCTCATTCAGGGGTTTGGCTCCATATTAAGGTCTCAGTATCCTTGCTCTCCGGTAGCCCCGAGAGCTTCTTTTTGTTCTTCGTTCTTCTTGAAGGTGAAGTCCGCTTTCTGCATGGCTTTCTCAAAAATGCTCAATGCATAGTCGAGGTCCGAGATCGTGTGAGTCGCCATCACAGTGAATCGAAATCTGCAGGTCTTTCGACTTACGGCCGGAAAAACAATGGGCACTACGAATACGCCGTTGTCGATGAGTACCTGGTTCATTTGGCCAAGCTTCTTCTCATCTCCGATCACCACGGGTACCACGGTGCTCTCGTGTTCAGGGTTGAGTGGGGCGCCCAATGAGCGAAGCCCATTCACGAAATGGCGGATGTTTCTTCTCACGTTGGTGAGCAAGGTTTTGTCTGAAGTGAAGATTTGAAGCGCTTTTAAGGCAGCAGCTGCAGTCGATGGGGGAATTGAAACCGAGAACATATGCGCTCTCGACAACCAATAGAGCCAGTCCATCACGTCAGAGTTGCCGGCGATGAATCCGCCGATGCCCCCGCAAATCTTAGAGAACGTGCCCATGATGACATCGACGTCGCTGATCACCCCAAACTTCTCGCATCCGCCGAGCCCATTTGGGCCGATGACGCCAAGTGAGTGCGCCTCATCGACAAAAGTGCGGGCATTGTATTTTTTCGCGATTTCCACGATCTTTTTGAGCGGCGGAACGTCTCCATCCATCGAGAAAATGCCTTCGGTGATGACCAAGGCGCCCGCGTACTGGTTTCGTTGGTCGCTTAAGATCTTTTCAAGGTGTTTAGGGTCATTATGTTTGAAGAACCTGCTGGTAGCGCTCGACATCCGCATTCCATCTTGAAGCGAGGCATGGGCCAAAATGTCTGCCACGATGAGGTCTTGGGCGGTCGTGATGCCTTGTACAAAGCCCACATTCGCGGTGTAGCCTGAATTGTAGAGAATGACTTTTTCCTTGCCGTAGAGTTTCGCCAGAAAACCGCAAAGTTCTTCATGAGCGGCTGAAATACCGGTGGTCAAGGGAGAGCCCGTCGATCCAAAACCATATTGATCGATCGCGTTTCTCGCCGCTGCGATCACCTCAGGATGGCTTGCCAGGCCAAGATAGTCGTTTGAGCCCATCACGAGGTAGTCATTTCTTCCGTTCGGGCGTGAACGAGTCAGGTTGACTCTGGCTCCCATCGAAGGCGTGCGCACCGTGTGGTACTGGTACTTGGGCATCTTTTCCCACTGGTTGAAGTAGATCGAAAACTGTTTGCACTTCGCGAAGAGATCGACGTTGGTTTGATTGGTCTCGGTGAAGTTCGCGATCGAAAATTTATCCGGATTGAGTTCAAATCCGTAAGGAGTGACCGCGGCCTCATCGCGAGGCGTCTCAAGATAGCGGGCCAAGGGGCCATCGATAGGCGTCTTGGAATCGACGAGCGAAAAACCCAGCGTGGTTTTTTCGTCTTTCTTCACAAAGTTTCTTATGACCAAACGCCCTAAGGCGTATTCATGGCCTTCCCAAATGATCTTCGCCGCGGGGAGGATGTCGCCAATGTCGAATTGCTCATCGTTTGAAAGGGGCTGGCTTGCGTATCCTGCGATGCCCGTGAGTGAGCAGTTCTCGGGAATGAGTGTGTACTGGGATCCGATCTTCGTTTCGATGACGAATTTGACCGGGGAATCTTTTGAAAAGTTGAAACGTTTGTGCCGAATCGCTCTTGTGATCTCTGCCATGACTTGCTCGTCTCTTTCTCCGCGGTTCTTAAGCGGAAGTTGCCCTTATGTTTAAAGTTCAAATGATTTGTAGGCTTCCGATACAATTATCGGAATTTTGCATAAGAACTTTAACGCGCAGGGATAAGGCGACGGAACATAGCAAAAGAACTATGTGTTTTTAAGCGATAAGAACATAAAATCTCTCAAAAAAGTTACATCACGGTTACTTGTCTTAAAAGGTCAATATCATCAAGTACTTTCCCCGCTCCCCGAACAACGCAAGTCAGAGGGTCTTCGGCAATCGAAACAGGCAAGCCCGTTTTTTCTTTGATCAAGACATCGAGATTCGCAAGCAGGGCGCCTCCGCCGGTGAGAATGATGCCGTTATCCACCACGTCAGCGGCAAGCTCTGGCGGTGTGCGTTCAAGCACGCTTTTGATGGCATCAACGATCAACGCAAGAGATTCAGAGAGCGCATCACGAATCTCTTCTGAGTTCACTTCGATGGTTTTTGGGGCGCCAAGCACTAGATCGCGTCCTTTGACGATGAATGTCTTTTCTTCTTCAAACGGGTAAGCATTGCCGATGGTGAGTTTGATCTGTTCAGCCGTGCGCTCGCCGATGAGAAGGGAATATTTGCGCTTGATGTAGCTTACGATCGCCTCATCGAACTTATCACCTGCGACACGAAGCGATTTCGAATGCACGATGCCGCCAAGGCTGATGATCGCAACTTCGGTCGTGCCACCGCCGATATCGACCACCATGTTTCCGGTGGGTTCGGTGATGGGCAAGCCTGACCCGATTGCCGCGGCCATGGGCTCTTCGATCAAATAAACTTCTCTTGCTCCGGCGGACTGAGCTGATTCCTTTACCGCGCGTTTCTCGACGGGCGTTACGCCGTAAGGAATGCAGATCACGATTCTCGGGCGCATGAAACGGTCGTTGGCTTTGTTGATGAAGTATTTGAGCATGGTCTGGGTCGTCTCGAAATCGGCAATCACACCGTCTTTCATCGGACGCACTGCTGTGATGTTGCGGGGGGTTCGGCCGAGCATTTCTTTGGCCTCGGTACCAACGGCCAGGATCGAAGTTTCACCGCGAGAGTTGTTGTGCATCGCCACCACGGAACGTTCGTTGACGATGATGCCCTTGTCTCGACTGAAGACCAAGGTGTTTGCGGTTCCAAGGTCAATGGCAAGGTCTTTTGAAAACCAGTTCATGATTCGTTTCACGTGAATTTGCTCCCGGGTGGTGGTTTCGAAAATGTTTTTATAAAAGAGAACTTCACCTGACTGTTAAGCAATTCTACTGCCAAGTTTTTTTAACGTTTCTGTAGTGAGAGCCCTGCGGTTTTAAGAAGGGAGTGCAGAATTTGCCGACACTTCAGGAGGGTGCGACGTAGGGTTTTTAGACGTTTTCGTGGGAAGGAAGACCTGAGAAGTGTTACGGTCGAGGCACATAAAAGACGTCGGATTGCTTCATGTTTTTGGCAAAAACCCCGACTAGCCATCTCTGGTAGATATCAGTATAATGAGGAAGAAGAGGTGCTTGATGTTCGGAAAAAAAATGGCGGGAAAACACTACTGTATCGTCTGTACGATCGCTGCGGGGCTTCTCGCCGTGCTTTGTCTGACCTTGGGGTCAAACGTTCCTACCGGTCTTTTGGGTTAATTCTCGTGTCTAGCGCGTTTTAAACCTTTTTAATCAAAGGCCCGAAAAGAGAAGAGTATGTTTCGGGCATATCTCAGGGCTTTCAAACTCAAGAGCGCATTTGTCGTGGCGGTGGTCAATCTTGGGCTCATCTTTGCGATTTATGGGTTCGCAACGGTACCTAAACCCCAAGGTTTTGAGCCAAGCCATTGGTTTTTACTGGTAGGCATCTGCGGTATTTATGGCGGAATTTTTCTTGGACTCTTTTTTGTTCTCTGGCCGCTTGTTTCAATGGCTCTTAAGATCAGGCAGATCTTGCGTTGGCGCGAGTGGATTTTAAAAGAGCTTCCAACGATTCTTGCCCTGATTCCCACTGTGGTTGAGTCTTTGCGCAAAGCTTTTCAAGGCGATCTTTCAGGTGCGGCAAGTCAGATGAGTCGCGCTGCTTCTGGGCACCCGCAAGGGAAAGGGGAATCACCCGTGACGTCTTCTTCTCAAGAAGGCCGCGACGACGATGAGAAGCAGGCCGCTTGAAGTTTGGTTCTTGGCAATTTTTAAGGAGGCGTGAATTCCATGTCTGACGATTTGCAACTCGATGCCCATCTTTTTATTTGCACCAACAAAAAAGAAAAAGGCGAGTGCTGCGCGCTGAAAGGGTCAGAAGCTCTTCGCGATGAATTGAAAAAACGCAGCAAAGACCCGTCACGTGGATGGGCCGGCAAGGTGCGAGTGAACGCGTCGGGTTGCTTAGGACATTGTAAGGAAGGCATTACGGCGGTTTTGTATCCTGAAGGAAAGTGGTTCACCCATCTCACGGTAGATAGCGCGGACGAGCTTGAAAGATCTGTGGTTGCGGCATTGGAAAATACAAATAAAGAAGACAATTGAGACCGTCCGTTGAGCGAGAAACCGTTTGTTCTCGCGCCTAGTCCCTCAGCCCTTTCAATTCTTGCAAAGACGGTATTGTGTGGGTAGTGCTCATGTGAAAATTTAAACTTCGCAAGGAGCCGTCTCTATGAGCTTTCTCAAACCATTGGACATAGTTGCTTTTATTTTAACATGGGTACTTCCAGTTGCCGTGCATGCTGACCCATCTGATTTGATTCCAGGTTCAATTGGAGATGAGAAACAACTGGGCGAACTTTACGAAGTGGTCAGAAAAGAGCTTAGGAGCGGAAGGCCAGACGCTGAATCCATTCAAATCTTAAATCAAGCGCTTAAGGAGCGTGGGCTCCCCCAGATTGAAACCGGTTCTAAAGATTTTAGTTTGAGTCCCGCGCTTATGGTGGGTTTTGCGTCTAGCGACATTGTCGGGGTTGAGATTCGAGACGGACGACACTTATTTTGCCTTCCATGCAGGGTAGGCCATAATGAATTTAGAAGAGGCCTTCTTCCATGGGCGAAATCCGAGCGAGATCCTAAGGGGCCTTATTTCGCATTGATCAATAAAGTTGCTGCAATGGAACGGTACGGCAGAAACGGTACGACCAATTCAAAGGTATGGCCTGATCCAAGGCGTGTTTTCTTCGTAGTGAATGAAAAAGCAGATCAAGGCGTAATGGTTTTTACAGACTCAGGCATTGAGTTTTTCGAAGTGGCATTGTCGATCAAGTCTTACTTTGAATTTCACGTGCTTCAACCCACTCAAGGCAAGGCGTTTGGAGTTGTGATCCGAAGAGATATTAACGACGAAACAGTCTTTAGTGTTGAACAAGATTGGCCTGACCGTTTCAGCGCGGATGATGCAACGAAGGCGGTGAAACCCAAGAAAACCGAAGGCTCTCTGGTGACAAAAGCAATTAAAGCTCTTTTGCAGTAGAGCGTCTCCACAGTTCGCCCTTGAGCATTTTCGCATACATCCGAAAATCTGCACGCAGTGACCAGAGCGGGTGGGCAAAGGTAGCGGGGCGGTTCTTTTGAAAGGCAAAGTGGCCGATCCACGCGAAGCCATAACCAAAGATCAAGGCAAACAAGACCATCTTTGCGCCAAAAAATGGGGCGGTGAGCAAGCAAGAAAGAGCGAGGCTCGTTCCTGCGAAGTGAAACCGTCTGCACATCGGATTTGAGTGTTCGGCAAGATAGAAGGGCCAGAACTCTTCAAAGTTTTGGAATTTCATAGCATCTTTCTTTAACGGACTTGTCGTAAATTGGCGCAAGAATTCTTTGGAGCGCGTGGCGAAAGTAATCTTGCGTCCAAAAGCAGTTGCAGACGATACGCGAAGAATGATTTATGGATAGAACATGATGAAACTGATCCGGCAAATTCTAGGAAAAATTATTTTATTGCTCGACCGTTTGTTCTCGCCAAAACCCATTGAACGTTCTCCTGAAGAACAAATCAAAGTTGATCGACTCACTTCAAATCTCGTGGTCTATCAATTTGAAGCCTGTCCGTTCTGCGTAAAAGTCAGGCGCGCCATTAAGAAGCTAGGTCTTAAGATCGAATTGCGCGATGTTCTGAACGAACCTAAGTACGAAGAAGAGCTCATGCAGGGCGGAAAAGAGTATCAAGTGCCCTGTCTTCGCGTCACGCATGACGATGGCCGTGTGCAATGGATGTATGAATCTTCTGACATCATTGACTATCTCAACAAGAGATTCGCCTGACTCCCGGCAAGCTAGCTTGACATTGCTGAACGCGATGCATAGAGAACCCTTGGGATTATACAAGGGGGTTCTTAAGTCGTGAAAAAGCTCATTCTTATTTTAAGTTTTACGCAGTTTCTTTTGTTCTCATGGCTTGCAGTTGCAGCACCAAAGCTGCCGGCGATTGACAAGGTTTGGGAAGAGATCTCAAACGATGATGGAATCTTGATCCATCGAAAAGAAGTGCCCGACAGTTCTTTGGTGGCCTTTCGAGGCGAAGCGATGGTGGACGCCTCGCTTGCGAAAGTGTCGAATATCTTGATCGATACCTCTCGAAAGAAAGAATGGGTCGCTCGCATAGAAGAGGCGAAAAACGTTCGCGAGATCAGCTTGTTTGAACGGATTGAATACAACCACACGGCATCAGGTTTTTTCGCGGTCAGAGACCGAGACTTCGTTTTCAATGCCAAGGGCGAATTTGATAAGGCCAATAGGCGAGCTACTTTCCGGTTAAAATCGGTTGAAGATCCTTTGATGCCAGAGACCGATAAGGTTCGCGGCTGGCTCAACGAGAGTGCCTATATCTTGACCGAGGTTGAGCCGGGCAAGAAAACCCATGTCGTCGTTGAAATTCATGCCGACCCTCGGGGATCAGTGCCGAAGTGGCTAGTGAATCTTTTCCAAAAGAGTTGGCCGCGCCGAACGCTGGAAGGGATCAGAACGCAAGCTGCAAAGCCCGACGTTACTGAACATGCCGGTGTGAAGGCTGTGTTTCAAGAAGAGCCCGCATTGGCTCAGCCTGCTGTTTTGTCGGCGCCACTTAAGAAGATTTCTGCTACCGGCCAGAAGAAGGCCGTCAAAAAGGCAAAACGTTAAGAATGCGCAAAGCAATTCAACTCTGTGACTGACGGGTTCAATTACTTTAGAAGTGCCGCAGTGACTTGATTTGCCAAGGCCGCGATGGGAAGCGGTTTCTCAAAGACCGTGAATCCCTGAGCGGCCTTTAGCTTATAAAGAATGCCCACTGTTCCAGATTCATAGCGGGAAGGGTCGAACACAACGACGGTAAAAGGTGGTCTGAAGGTCTTGTTCAGCCTTTTTAACATTTCAAGCCAGTCGCCAGGCTTAAAATGGTCAAGATCAATCACCAGAACCTTGGGTTTTGCCAGGCCCTGGGTAATGTCGGTGAAGCTCAAGTGTTCGATATGGATGCGATGGACGAATGAAATACTCTCCTTCAACAGTCGAAGCAAATAAGGGTCGGCTGTGATCACCCCTATGGGTGCGATGCCAGAGCGCCGTTTCCTTAACGTGAGCGGGAGCCGCCTTTCAGCGGCCCATTTGGTGTTTCGAACCAGGTTTACAAACAGGTCCCGCATCGAGATGACGCCCACCAGACGGTATTTCACCTTCGCATCAGACACCACCACAGGAAGGTGCCTGAACCCGAACTTCACCATCACTTCGGCGGCTTGATCAAGCTTGCTCAGTTCAAGCACACGAATGGGTTGCGACATGACCGTGCGAACAGGCTTGCTCCAGAACTTTCCTTGGTCGATCAAGTCGATTTTTTGAAGCAAGTCTCGTTCGGTGAAAATGCCAATCAGCTGCTGGCTCGCCGTATCGCTGATGATCAAGATCGAGCCCACCCGGTTCTTTTGCATCAACCGCACGCATTCGCGAATCGGGGTATCGGCCCTTGTGACGATCGCCGGAGACGGATGAATCCTTGAGCGGGAGCCTGCCATTACTTTACTTCTAAAAGTTCAACTTCAAAAATCAACGTTGAGTTCGGCGGAATGACCGAACCCGCGCCCTGTTCACCGTATCCAAGTTCCGGAGGAATGGTGAGCTTGCGTTTGCCGCCAGCCTTCATCCCCATCACTCCTTTTTCCCAACCTTGAATGACTTGGCCTTGACCCAAGATAAACGAGAAGGGTTGTCCCCGATCAACTGAAGAATCAAACTTCGTATTATTAGTGAGCCATCCGGTATAGTGCACTCGCACTGTCTTTCCCGTGGTCGCCTCCGCCCCCGAGCCTACTTTAAGGTCTTCCGTCTTGAATTCACCCTTCTTGGTGCAAGAGAAGAGACCCAGCAAGAAGAGCACGAAGAGACCGCCTGCGAGAAATCGATTTGTTGTGGATTTAATCATATTGAAAAAGTTTTGTTGAAGACCGGATTTTTGTCAAGAAATCAGAACGGTTAGGTGGGACTTGTTCTTTTTTTTGCGCATAGCGCTAAGTTAGACTGAACATCAACCTAAACCACGGCTTTAGGACCGGTTCGGTAGCTTTTCTCTGCGGTTCATCCAAGCGCCCGCGGGTCTAAGGTTTTAGAACCGCGAGCGCTTGCATCATAAAGGTTATTGAACGGTGAGGGTCGCTTCCTTCGGCGAACCCAGCATTTCAACAGAGAGCTTTCCTGAGCGCCCGTCTTCTAGGCGTGCGGTGATGGTGTAGGTGCCGGGGTCAAGTACCTTGAAAAAGTACCCGGCCTTGTTCGTCTCGAAAGGGCGTTCCCCCTTCTTATGAGCGATCGTGCTGATGCTCAACTGAGCAAGAACGCTTTCACCCGTCGTGCCGTCTACAACATTGAGCTTGAGCAAGTTGCGATCGATGCGATCAAGAAAGTACTTCCATGCGACCCGGTGTTTCTTGAGCGTGGGATTGCGCAGCTCGTAGGGGGGTTGAAAAGCTTGGTTGACTTCGAAAGTATAGGCAAGTGCTCCGAAAGCTGCGAACATGAAATCTTTCGAGGCGCCGTCAACCGCATAGAGGATCTGCCATGAGGTTCCGGTGGTGTAATTCCCTTGGCCGCGATCAGAAGGCAAGCGTTCCGACAATTCGCCGGCGACTCGTTTCAGAAGCTCATTTTCGCCCGTCAGATCACCCTCGCAGCTGAACGGATAGAGGATCAGTTCCCCGTACGAGTGGTACGACAGCGACGCCGCCGGGCGTATCTTCATCGCGAGATTGATCAAGGCTTGCGTTTCAGGTTCGCTCGAGGCCGATTCCCCGCGATAGGTATCCGAGCTTTTCATGCTCGACGAGCCATTGCAATCGCCCCAGCGGTAAGGGTAGTTGCGATTGATATCGACGCCAAACACCTTATTGCCTTCAGAGCGCGCGTTTTTCCTCCACCAATTGTTCTTGGTCCAGACGATGTGGTTTCCGTCGACATTGAGCATGGGCACCACCCAAACGTTCCAACGCGTAAGTAATTGTTCGGCTCTGCGATTCTGGGCGACAACGCCTCTGAGCAAACTTTCAGCGACGTCGAGCACGATTTCCGGGGTCATGATTTCGCGCGCGTGGTGCATGCCATCAAACAGAATCGAAGGTTTCGCGAGCGCTTTAGGATCACTTGCTTTCGGGGTTGATGAAACGAGCAGCGCCCAGATGGGCCGGCCTTCGTTTGACTTCCCGATCTGTTCGAGCCGGGTGATTTCTGGGAACTCTTCGTTCAAAGCCTTCAGGCGCCCAGTGAGGCGCTCAGGGTTGAGGTAGCGTTGATCAATGGCATCTTCCCTTTGAAAGCCCCCACCTTGTTTTTCCACGATTTTTCCGCGAATTTCACGTTTTCGCAGAGCCTTTTCGATGACCCTCACGCCCTCATCGTTCGTGATCACCTCGATCGTGCCCTTGCGCCAGTTCACTCCTGCGACGTCAAAACGATTTCGCGTCAGCCATTTCATGATGCCACGGGCGTTCTTCGGATGCTTGACCGGGTAATGGATCACATAACGATTCAAAGTCTCGTCGTGATTGATGAGACGTTTGTTCGCGCTTTCCGCGGCAGTCGTGGATAAAAGCAAAAATGCCGATACAACTACAAGAATTGAGTTCTTGAAACCCCTCATTAGATTCCCCCCAAAATTGTTCGAACGTAAGAATTCGTTCTTAACGCTAGAAGGGGTAAAACACCTAGGCAAGACTCAATTCGCCATAAACCATCAATTTTATTTATTGTGATGCGTTATTATTGAGTGGATTTACTTGATGGAGAAGTCTCCGGGGAAAGATGAATCAATCAAATTTATTTATTGGTCCGTTTCGATAAGGGCAGTGGCGGCAGCCAGAGCCACAGCACTTCCCGAGGCGCGAGAGCCTGTCGCGCGTCGCGACGAGATAACCCGTTTTCGGGTCGGTGTAGAAGTCTTCCCCCTTTTCACAGGCTTGTTCGTGCAGAAGAACAACGAGTTCGTCTAAATTGTTGTGTTTCATTTGGATTACCTCGTTCTTGGCGGCGTCTTCCTCAAAAAGCCATTGTTGACTGATTGAATCAAAAATAATATAAGCTTAACACTATTATGAAAAGTCGAAATCTTTCGCCTCGAACCTTGAGATTCTGCTCTTTGGCGATAGCGCTTTGTTGGTTGAATCAGATTGCCTGGGCTAACTTGCAGGATCAGGGCGCTCGTTGTGAAAAAATATTTACGGCCACTGAACGGATTCATGAGGCGGATGCGCTTGCAGATATTCTTTTAAGGAAACAGGCTCGAATCAGCGAGTTGTCTGAACGGCTCAAGAAGGTTGAAGCAGAGCTTCGCCAAACAGAGGCTAGCCTTCGTGTTTTGGACCCTGAGATCGCAGACGGGGTGGAAGCGCCCCTTTTGGGAGAGGTCTTTCTTTTGCCCTCGTCTAGAAGCAAGGTTTTGACTTTCGACGCGTTTGCAGAGCTTGTCGAGGCTCGTTCGGCAACCTTGTCTACCGGAGAGTTCTTCGTATTTGCGCGTGAGGTGATTGATGCAGTCGATAGATTTTGGTGGGTGACGCACGTATCGATGGCTTCAAAGGTGTTTCAAACCTTGGCCCAGAGCTCAAGGGAAGTAGTTTTATCGAATCAACAAGTGGCTCTGCTCAAGCAGGCGGTGGAACGAAAAATCGAGTCTGACTTCTCAAAAAGCCTCTCTTATCCGGGCCGGCTGCAATTTTATAAAAATGACCCGCATGTCGTGCCGCTTGACCGCATGGTATGGGGCCGTAAGGCTCATTTGCTCTTGGAGCAAGAGCTCCTTCGAGATCTTTTAAAACAAGCACAAAGAGACTTTTCCGAAGTAAAGTTGTAATGTGAGCTTGAACCAACAATAGAAAAATGGAAAATCATCTGACAACTCCAACAAACGAACCTGAAATAA
>JBFMCE010000029.1:0-39817 GCA_040754655.1 Bdellovibrionota bacterium
CGAATCTACAAAGCACCAACTTCAATACCTTCGTTCGTTGAAAACGCGATTACTCCTGGCCAGACTTCGAGCCGCGAAGTGTCTCGTTGGAAAGGGTTTTGGGGGCAGTATTATAAGGCCATCGGCCATCGCAAACCCGTTGCGCTGTATTCAATGTCGACCGCACATGGATCGGACACGTGCGTGAACCTCAGTACGGCGGTTTTGGGTGCTGTTTCTTACTCATCTCCATTGAATCTTGGGATCGAGCAAAGTGTTCGAGGGCTTTCGGTTCCTCTGCAGGGGCAGTACTACTACCGGGGAGGACTGACTGCTTTGAAGAAAAAGCTCGCCGAAATAGTGATTGCAGCCGGAGGGAGCGTCAAGCGGGATACTCACGTGGATGCGTTGATTCATGAGCACGGGCGGATCACAGGAGTCTTGCTTTCATCGTTTGAAGGCATTATTCGGGCGAAAACCGTCGTATTGAGTAGCCGGCACCGAAGCCTGTATCTCTCATTGCCCTCTGATTTACGCGATCCTACGCTCATCCGCGGACTCAATCGGGTGCAACCGACGCACTGGCGGTTCACGCTTTCGGTGAACGTGCATGAGAACGTAGTGCCTATTGGAGCAACGTCGAGCATGGCCTATGTGGGGAACTACAAGTATCCTCTCGAAGAAGAAAACTATCTTCGCATTCAGATCGTACCCAACATGATTTATGGTGAACCAAAGACAAGGAAAACAAAAACGTTACTCGTGACGGCTCTGGTCCCTTATAAAGCGTCAACTATGAATTATCCTTATCTGAGGCGCTTGGCGGGCAGAATGTTGCGTTCGCTCTCAGAGCTCGTGCCGTTCTTGGAGAACAATATTACCAGTCTCTACCCAGATTTTCGCCTTGGGGAAGGCGCAATACGTGAATTCTATCCCTTCAACAATTCGACCTGGGTTCCTGAAAACTTGCTTCAGTACTATGTTCGAGGTCATCGTTCAGTACAGGACTTTTGGGGACCCGCCTGGGCTACCCGCCATGGGAATCTCTATTTCGCCGGTCGAGCAATATGGCCATCATTGGGAATGTACGGGGAAGCTTTGACGGCGCGAAAAATTTTTGATGATGTGATGATCGCAAGGAACTGAAAATGATTGAACGATACACCCGACCTGCCATGTCGATACTATGGAGCGACAAGAATCGATTTCAAACTTGGTTGAACGTAGAGTTGGCGGTGCTTGAAGTCTTAGGGCAACAACGGATCGTGCCGCGGAATACTGCACGTGATATTCGTGCGAAAGCGAAGATCAACGTCACGCGTATCGCAGAGCTTGAGCGATCACTGCGGCACGATGTGATCGCATTCACGACAAGCATTTCCGAACAGGTGGGGCCAGTCGGCAGGTATTTTCATTATGGACTAACCAGTTCAGATGTCGTCGATACGGCGCTTTCTCTTTTGATGCGGCAAGCTCTTGAGCAAATCGGGGAAGGTCTCGAGAGACTGGACATCTCGCTTGTGCGACTTTCAAAAAAATACAGATCCACCGCTTCTATAGGGCGTACTCATGGAGTGCATGCGGAGCCCACAAGCTTTGGCCTCAAGTTCTTGGGGTGGGTATCTGAGTTTCGCCGCCAAAAGATGCGCCTAGACGATGCCATCGGAACCTTGGGTTATGGAAAACTTTCGGGTGCCGTCGGGTGCTATGGGGTATTGTCTCCGGAAGTTGAACTGAAAGCATTGAAACGCCTAGAGTTGATGCCGGAAACAGTGGCCACTCAAGTGATTCCTAGAGACCGACACGCGCACGTGTTCTCGATACTTGCGGGAATAGGCTCTTCTATCGAGCGTGTTGCCGTAGAGCTCAGGCACCTACAGCGCACTGAAGTTCGAGAAGTCGAAGAAGGGTTTGGAAAGGAGCAGAAAGGGAGCTCCGCCATGCCTCATAAAAAGAATCCTATTTCTGCAGAAAATCTTACGGGTTGCGCGCGGCTCTTGCGCGCATATGCTTCAGCTGCTTTAGAAAATGTCGCTTTATGGCATGAACGAGACATCAGCCATTCCTCTGTTGAGCGCGTGATCGCGCCTGATGCCACGATCCTTTTAGATTATATGATTCACCGTCTCATAGATTTATTGGGTGGCATCAAGGTTTTAAAGGATAACGTGCAAAAAAACCTCGATCTTTCTCAAGGCGTTTATTTCTCGGGGCACGTTTTATTGAAGCTTGTTGAGAAAGGAATTTCTAGAGAAGATGGGTATCGTATTGTTCAAAAAGCTGCACATTCCGCGTGGGACAATAAGCGTTGGTTTGGCGATGAATTGTTGAAAGACCAGCTGGTGAAGGAAAAATTTTCTCAAAGGGAACTTTCAAATATTTTGAACGTTAAGAATTACCTCAAGCATGTCGATACTCTGTATGGACGTGTTTTGGGGCAAAGCGGTGAAAAAACAGTACGAACCAGTAAAACTCTTAAGAAGTTTTCTAGAAGATGAGTCCGGACAGGCCTCTATCGAGTACGTTTCACTGCTCGCTGTAATCGCCGGCCTTTTTCTTGTCGTCGGTCCGCTGATTCGAAATGCAATGCGCAATCTGCTCGAAGGCACCGTAGGGAATTATCTTGAAAGACGGTTCTTCCAGTCTGGCGCCATTCATCGATTTCCGATTCGTATCCCCCAATAAAGAAAAGAAAGATAGAAAGCAGACGGATTGGATAAAAGGGGACTTAAGGGGGTATAGGGGGTAGTTAGATTATCCAATCCGTCTGTCCCTATTTGCTTTGCTGTTGCATTGCAGAAAGACGTTATATGCTCATGCGTGACGCAAAGCAATAATATTTTTTAAATCCTTTCTATGTTTTTTAAGGATCTCTCGGGATCTGTTAGTATCTGCCCAATCCTCAACACTTCTGACTAAAGTTTGATCAGGAAATTTTTTCAAGCTTGACTGAACTTTGGTCAGATCGCTTAAGTATTTGAAATATAAGTATAAACCATCAAAAAAAAGGACCAGTCCTTCTAATTCGACTGCGGCTTACTCACCAAGAAGCCTCTCTTTTCAAAGGTTTGATCGGCGAGAGTTATAGTTGACTATATGGCACAGGATTTGCTCAGTGCGATAAGGCAACTCAAAGTGTACGTCTGCCTAACGTGATTTATAAGGCGCGTTTTGGCTGGAAGGAGTTTTTAAGAGATGAAGTTTTATTCTCTTGTTCTCGCGATGGCTGTGACCGGAGGGATCCTTTTCGGTTTGCAAAAGACAGCTCACGGTGAACTCGTATTTGAAGATGATTTGAAAGAAAATAGCAACCAGGCCTCGCAGCCCTCCCAGGCAGCGGTCAAAAAAGACGCTCAAACTGAGGCGGATGCCGAGCGAGCAGAACTCTCGAAATCAGAGATGATGCGACGCCAGCGCATGCGTGAGGAACTCAAGAATGAAGACCTCCTTACGCAAAAGCTTGAAGAGCTCAGGTTGAAAGATGAAATGAAGCGTACCGAGCACTTGACCAATGGCATTTCAGGAGTTGAGAAAACTCAGAAGGAACCTGTTGCTCCTCTTGACGAACAACGTATCGGCTCAGCAGCGCAACCTCAAACCATTCAGGCCAATCCTGCATTGCAGAACACGTCTGCAGTTGGCATCAACGGCGCTCCGGTCGCGACAAGTTCGGCTGCTGTAGTGGAATCAGAGATCGAAGAAGACGAAGAAGATCCGAGGCAAGTGAGCATCACCCCTCGCGGAGGGCTTTCGAGCATCACTGGTTCGATGTACGACGTTGAGTCGAAATACTCACTCGGAGCTGGCATCTCGGTTGATGTCACCGATTACATCGCTTTCACTGGCGGATACACCTACTCAGAGTACCGCTTTGGCGCAGGCAATACTTTGTATTATCCGGTGGGATTCAATAATACCTATTTACAGCGTCTCCAGTTCAACGACAACGTCATCGACTTGGGGGCTCGTCTGTATGTTTTGGATTCGCGATCAAGGGTTCGTCCCTTCGTAGGAGCGGGCGGAGCTTACCGTCGTGGCTATGTGAACTATGATGACAGGACAAAGCAATTCTTGAAAGGCATGAATGCTTATGACGGGCAGGACGTGAATATTTCAGGTTTCGCAGGTTATCTTGAGACGGGAGTTGAGTTCAAGCTGACCAAGTCGATCGCTCTGTCAGGTGCTTTCCGCTATTTCAATATTTTTAGCTCGACCCAGAGCCATCCAGTCAACCCAAACGCCTTCTTAGGCCCCAATGGTTATGGCTATGGTTACGCATATAACGCTGCACCAGGCTACTATGGGTACAACAACGACTCACGTAGTCGTGCGGGAAATGCGCTTGCTGGGAACAACTTCTTCCAGTTGATGGGCGGAATCACAGTAAGCTTCTAAACTTTAAGGGTTACTGCTTAGTAGTAGAGCTCTTAGCTCTTTTGGCGGCTTCATGCCGCACTGATGTACACTTCTTCAAAAGACAGGATAGGACAAATTGAACTTTGTCCTATCCTGTTCTATTTTAAAGCGATCCAATGAACTCTGTAGTTTTAGGGAATTGAAGTTCATTATCTTGTGGAACACCAAAGGAGTCATCATGGCTGAGAGTTTAAACAGTGGTCCTGAAGTATGGGTAGTCGAAGGGTTGCGTTCCCCGTTTGTGAAGGCGGGAGGCCCCATAAAGGACATGAAGGCTGTGCAGCTGGGGGTGCATGTTCTACGAGACTTGCTTTATAAACTGAATCTCGATCCAAAAAAAATCGATGAGGTGGTGATCGGAAATACGGGAAATCCGGAGGACGCGGCCAATATTTCAAGAGTGATTGCCCTTGAAGCCGGCATCCCCCAAAACGTTCCGGCTTATACGGTTCACCGCAATTGCGCGTCCGCGATGGAATCGATCAGCCAAGGATTCATTAAAATCAAGGCAGGGCTTGCTGACACCGTGGTGGTTGGTGGCACCGAAAGCATGTCGAACATGCCTCTACTTTATTCAAAACAGATGACTGATCTTTTTTCTCGTCTCATGACGGCGAAAACCCTTCCGCAAAAGCTCGGCGTGCTCTCGAAGTTCAGGCCACAGCACTTAAAGCCAATCATCGCAATCCAAGAAGGGCTCACTGACGCGGTCTGCGGTTTGAACATGGGTCAAACCGCAGAGTTGCTTGCCAAAGAAAATGGAATCACTCGACAGGACCAAGACCGTTTTGCGCTTCGCAGCCATGAGAAAGCAGTGAAAGCGGTCGAGTCAGGGAGGTTTAAGAAAGAGATCTCTCCAATACCCGTACCTCCGAGGTACGAGACATTTTTGACGGAAGACGTGGGGCCTCGTCAAGGTCAAACGCTTGAAGCCTTGGCAAAGTTGAAACCTTATTTTGATCGCAAGAACGGTACCGTCACTGTGGGCAACGCATGTCCGATCACGGACGGTTCTTGCTTTTTGATCTTAATGAGGGCGGATAAAGCGAAAGCTGAAGGCTATAAACCCTTGGGCAAGATCCGGTCTTTTGCTTTTGCGGGACTTGAACCTGAACGCATGGGGCTTGGGCCTGCGTACTCGACCCCAAAAGCGCTCGATGCCGCGGGGCTTTCCATGAAAGATATTGGAATTGTGGAGCTCAATGAGGCGTTTGCCGCTCAGGTGATCGCAGTGCAGAAGATGTTCGCTTCCCAGAAGTTTGCGCAAGAAAAACTGGGTAGATCGCAAGCCACAGGCGAGATCCGAGATGAGATCCTCAACGTCAATGGCGGAGCCATTGCTCTAGGGCATCCTGTGGGAGCAACGGGTGCACGGCTGGTGCTTACAGCCCTCAAGGAGATGCAGGAAAAAAGCATCCAGTTTGGCTTGGCGACGCTGTGTATTGGCGGTGGCCAAGGTGGTTCTGTTGTCGTAGAACGTGTCTAAAAAGTGAAGGAGCTCGAAATGGAACTGCGATCAGTTGGGCAAGGGAGCAAGAGCATGACGTCGTCTCAGGGGAAGTCTTTTGAACTCGTTGATTATTCTTCAATTGAGGAAGGACTCTTTGGGTTGCACTTTGATCTTCCGGGCGAGAAAGTGAATAAACTTGGGCCTGCCGTTCTTGGAGAGCTGCGAGACCAACTTGAGAGCTTGCGCAACCGCAGCGAGATTAAGGCTCTGGTTTTCATTTCAAACAAAGACTCCATCTTCATCGCCGGCGCCGACATTGAAATCATCCGCGGGATCAGGGACGCGCAGGAAGGAGCAAGGCTTGCTCGTGATGGCCAAGCGGTATTGCAAGTTTTGGAAGAGCTTAAGTTTCCGGTGATCGCGGCGATTCATGGCGCAAGCATGGGAGGAGGCACGGAGTTGGCGTTGTGTTGCAGATACATCGTTGTCTCAGACAGTCCGTCGACTCGTATCGCGTTGCCCGAAGTGAATCTCGGTGTCTTGCCGGGATTCGGAGGCACGGTGCGGCTTCCTCAAAGGATAGGGTTGCAGACTTCGCTCGACTATATCTTAACGGGCAAGACGATGGATGCGGAAAAGGCCGTGAAACTAGGGTTTGCGGATGCGATGCTTGCCCATCAAGAGTTTAAAAGGAACGCTCTTGAGTTCGGCGCAAAAGTCATTCGCGGGTTGGTTCCTGGTCGAAAGGCCAAGGCGCCTCTTGCTGTCCAATTGCTGGAGAAGAATCCCTTGGGAAGAAGGGTGCTCTTTTCTCAGGCGAGAAAGATGATTTTGAGCAAGACGCGCGGGCATTATCCTGCTCCCCTAAAAATCTTAGATGTGCTTGCAGACAACTATGGCCGTTCGAAGAAAGATGCTCTTGCGAGGGAACAGAAGGCTTTCGGCGAACTGTCTGTGACCGAAGTTTCGAAACGACTCATCGAGCTCTTTTTTGCTACTGAAAAGGTAAAGAAACAAACGGGTGTGGCGGGTTTCAAACTCGAAGCAAAAGATAAGGTCGCCGCAATGGGCTTGATGGGAGCCGGAGTGATGGGGGGCGGCATAGCCCAGCTTGCCGCGCAGAAGTCTATTCCGGTACGCATGAAGGATATTGATCACAAAGGGTTGGCGGCGGGAATGGCTTCGGCTGCGAGATTATTTGGTGGTCTGGTGAAGAAACGAAAACTTACCAAGCGGCAAGCCGAGCAACGCTTGAGCATGATTAGCGCAACCACCGATTACAGCGGGTTTGCGAGGGTGGATCTTGTGATCGAAGCCGTCGTCGAAAATATGGACATCAAGAAGAAGGTGCTCAAAGAAGTTGAGGCGGTGCTGAAGCCTGAAGCCGTGATTGCGACCAATACTTCTTCCCTTTCAGTGACCGAGTGGGCGACTGCAAGCGGTCGCCCTCAGAACATCGTGGGGATGCATTTTTTCAATCCAGTTCATAAGATGCCTTTGATTGAAGTGATCCGCGGAGAAAAGACCGGTGACAGAGCGGTTGCAATGATTTTTGAACTCTCCAAAAGACTGGGCAAGACGCCGATCGTGGTAAAAGACGGTCCCGGGTTCTTGGTCAACAGGCTCTTGATGCCTTACCTCAATGAGGCGAGTTACCTCATGGCGGAAGGAGCCCCGATTCCCGAGCTTGATGAGGCGGTGCTGAATTTTGGAATGCCCATGGGACCAGCGACCCTTCTTGATGAGATTGGAATTGATGTCGCAGCGAAAGTCTCAAAAATCTTGCATCATGCATTTGGGGCCAGGGCTACGCCGTGCCCATTGAATGACAGGCTTGTGGAAGCAAAACTTTTAGGGAAGAAAGCTCAAAAAGGGTTTTATCTTTACGATTCACAAGGCAAGAGAGGCGAGTTGAACTCGGATATTTATCGTGTGCTCGGGGTCACCCCTTCTTCACCAACGCGCGAAGCAAAGGCCAATTGGATCCCACGCATGATTTACCCGATGATCAACGAGTCTGCGCTTTGCCTGGCTGAAGGAATCGTAGGTGAGCCGCAGGACGTCGATCTTGGGATGATCATGGGCACCGGGTTTCCTCCGTTTCGAGGCGGATTATTGCGTTACGCCGACTCCGTGGGGGTTCCCAATATCGTCAGGAAACTAGAAGAGCTTTCGAAGATTGCAGGACCAAGGTTCGCTCCTTCCGAACCCCTTGTCGAGCGAGCAAAAAAAGGACAGAACTTCTATTCGTAAGTCGTCACAGCTCTTGGGAAGAAAAGTCGGGTTTCGGTATCTGAGGGCAAAAAAAGGTTCTTCATTCCTCTCGGCGATCACCGCGATCAGCATTGGTGGCGTTGGCGTTGGCGTGCTCACGATGGTGGTGACACTTTCCGTGATGGCGGGGTTTGAGCAAGAGCTTAAAAAGCGATTGTTCTCGGCCGAGACTCATATCTTGGTTGAGAGCAACGAGGGGTATTTTCGTGCAAGCCAAGAACAGCTAGCCCAAATCAAGCAATCATCACACGTGATCAAAAGCGTTTATCCGGTTTTGCAGACCGAGGTGATCTTAAGATCAGGAAAGAAAGTCAACGGAAGCATCTTGAAAGGCGTCGGCCCAGAGCAGTTGAATTGGGTAAAGAAGCAGGTCATTGAGTGGGCGCCCAATGAATTGTTGGCAGAGTCATCTGAGGCTCGGCTCTTCATGGGCGCAGAGATGGGCTTCGAGCTTGGAATAGTTCCTGGAGACCGAGTCACTGTTGTCTCGCCAGTTGAGAGCGAAGGTCCCTTTGGCGCGGTGCCTCGCGTAAAACGGTACGTGATTGAAGGCATTTACAAGACGGGTGTTCCAGAGCAAGAGCTGCACGTCGTGTTTTCGGCGGACAAGGATGTCGAGTCGTTCTTAAAACAGTCGGGGCTTTTGAGTCAGATTGAAATCCGGGTGGGCACTTTGGAGGAGGCTCCTGGTGCGGCGAGAGCGATCGAGAAAGTCTTAGGGAACGCTTATCTCGTGCGTCCTTGGCAAGTTTTGAATGCGCACCTTTTCCAGTCGCTCCAGCTTGAACGCACGGCCATGTTTTGCATCCTTATTTTCATCGTGATCGTAGCCACCTTCAATATTGTCAGCACTTTAACGATGATGGTGCTTGAGAAAAAACGGGGGCTTTCGATTCTAAGAGCCATGGGAGCAACGCGCCGGCAGGTCGGGTCTATTTTTCTCTGGGAGGGATTGGCCATCGGTTTGATTGGCGTGGTTGGCGGCACCATCATCGGAATTGTCATTTGCGAAGTTTTAAGGCGTTATCCCATCATTGAACTTCCCGAAGTTTATTATGACCGTACTCTGCCCGTGGTTGTTCAACCCACTGGAATTCTCATTGTTGTCGTTTCAGCGTTAGTGATTGTGCTGCTAGGTGCGCTTGCTCCGGCTCGAAGGGCGTCAGATTTACCACCCATCCAAGGAATTCGCGAAGGCTAGGCCGACATCTCTGCCAAAAAGGGCAGGGGGACTTGGCGAAGCCAAAAATCTAAGTTACCACTTTTTCTGGGGTAAAAAGGGGGATCTATGGGGGCGTATCGAACTGCACCTGCGGTGTGGTGTCGACTTGTAGTGCTTTTCTTGGTCTGCTTGTCATTTATCGCCAGGATTGAGCGTGCTTACGCGCAAGAAGAGGGGGCTGAGAGCGGCACGAATTCAGGACGCCTGCATCCGGAAAAGCCTGGTGACGAGACTCCTTCGATGCTTCCCGGGAAGGAAGTTCGAGTTTTACTGAGTAAAGTCATTCCTGATATCGACCGATATCTTGCAATCCTAGTAGAACACGTCGAGGATCTGAAGATCACTCCGGTAAAGGGACGGACGCGCGTCGAGCTTTTTCTATTCCCCCAGTCGTTTACCATAGAGTTACAACCGGAGAGCGAAGCTAAAGAAGGGCAAATTTATGAGGTGAGGCTGAAGCAGAAAACCTCATTTGAGCTTTCGATGCATCGAGACAGCCTGATTATCGACCGCATCCAAGGATTTACCGCGCATCTGAACCTTCCGGTGGTTCCTGACGGAGTGAGTTTACGAAAGCTGAGGCTCGACACCTCAACTGAGATGCTGACGATTTGGGCGTCTGCAGTGGGCGGAACGGTAAGAGTAGTCGCGAAGGCGGATGTGCGGATGAGACGTTTTGAAGGGGTGGACTGGGTTCATACGCTCTTACGGAACTTTCCGTTGTTCATGGGTGGCGCGGTTTTTCGGGTGTTATAGAAACCTTGTTTCTTTTCAGGTTTATCTTATCATAAGACTAAGGGGATAGGCCTGCCTCGTGACTAAGCGTCATACGTACTACCTGAGAATCGGTTTTCTTCTGGCAATAGGATTGACTTCATTTGCGGCCATTGCCGAAGATGAAGTGGCAAGGGTTATTCCTTCGGATTCTTCAAGCAGGATTTCAAGCTTCAAACTCAACGAGAAGGAATTCAAGGTTCGCTCAACGCAGTTGGCCTCTGGAGCGACCCAAGAGTTTATTGTTTTGGAAGGCACGTATCCCAAACCAGATTGGGGGTTGATTTGGAAATCTCGCCGAGTACCTCTGGAGTCTGATGGTCATTTTAAGCTTGCTGTGCCTGTGACGGATCGAGCGGTGAATGTTGAGCTTGTAGCGGTAGGGCCTCGAGGGGAAGTAGAGGCTGAGATGATCCGTCTGTACGTCCCGAAAAAAGCCTTGGCAAAAACGGAAGGTAAAAGCCAGTCTGCCTCAGACCGGAAAAAGGTTCCCCGTAAGAAAATCACTCTTAGCCCAGGCCTGGGCTATTCGATTATCTCATATCGAGAGACTGACAAGCCCAACTATTCTGAAACTGCTCTGACCGCAAAGATTACTTATAGCAATGTATTGTTCAAACCAAACTGGACTTATGGCATCAGCGGTTATTTCACTGCTCTGCCCGTTACAGTAACGGACAATACCCAGGCAAGGTTTTTAGGGCTTAACTTGCGTGTAGGATACAGTCTTCCAGGCATTCGAGAGCCCTGGCGCATTACTTTGTTCGGCGGGTGGTACTATACTACCATGTTTGTCTCGCCTCAGGATTTTGGTTTCCGGAACATGGCGGGTCCGCAACTGTACCCGGTGTTTCGGCGGTCTTTGAACAACGGCAATTCGATCGTAGCGTACTTCAAGTACTCACCCGTGTCTGATCAATCGAGCATTCTTTCGTTTTCAAACCATGAGTTGGCGGGCGGAGGCGCTTACGTCATCATGTTGAATAATGGGCACCCTCTGTCGTTGACGCTGGATATCGCGAAAATGCACATGGTCATCAAAGACAGGGTGGCAGACAGTGAGAGCATAGTAGACACCCATTCCATTTCGATCGGTGCTTCCTACGGCATTTGATTAAAAACCGTGATTAGGCCGCGGCCTTCAAGAGAGTGGCCTTTTTTGGAATCGTTCCCACGACGACAGTGATGTCGTCGGCCAAGTGGGTCGCGTTTTCTCCGAAGAACTCAAGCGATTGATGCAAGAGTTGGTCGCAGATCGTTTTCGCGTTGGCGTCGTTCTTCTCAGCGAGCTCTAAGAGCATCTTCGTGAGTTGTTGCTTGGTGATCATCTTTCCGTCAGGGCTTTCGCATTCTACGAGCCCGTCGGTGTACCAGAACACCATGTCGCCCGGCTCAAGTTGAAAAGTGACCGGGTCGATGCTGAGGTCCTGCCCGAGGCCTAGGGCGGGCCCTTGTGCTCCCATCAGAGGTTTGAAGTGTTTGATGGCGTTTTCAAGGGGAACGTCGGCCTTTTTGCGATAAACGTAAGGTGGCCTATGTGAAGCGTTTACGAGGCTCATGACGCCGCTTCGCAGGTCGATCACTGATGCGATGAAGGTCATCGTGGCTTCTTTTCCTGCCGAGGCTAAGATCGCCTCATTCAAATATTTTACGATCTCTTTTGGCGAGGGGACGACGTCTGGCTGACTCTTCAATTGGCTCATTAAGATTGAGAATGCGCCGTGCGCGGAAGCGGTCACCAATGCCGCGGAGACCCCGTGACCCGTGACGTCGCCGATGACGACGACAAGATGGTTTTCGAATTTTGCGTAGTACCACCAGTCCCCGCCGCACTCGGAGGCCGCAACTGATTTGCCTGATAGGGCAATGCTGTCATGCTCGAAGTCGCTTAGCGGGAAAAATCTATTTTGCAGCACTTGAGCAGTTTCGAGCTCTTTTTCCATCCGAGCCTTCTCTGCGGTGTGCACCATCAGTTCTTCGATCTTTTGCGCCATCGTATTGAATGAGTCTGCAAGACCACCGATCTCATCATTCGACGTTTTGCCGAAATCAACACGGCATGAAAAGTCTCCCTCGGAGACCTTCTGTGTCGCGTTCCAGAGTTGGCCAAGGCGTTTGGTCATTCCTTTTACGAAAATGAGCGTGACTCCGATCGCGAGCAAAAGGATGCTCACGCCCAAGAAGATTGAACGGTGGGTGAGGGTTTTTGCTGCCGTGAAGGCAATGTCTTTTGAAACAAGGCTTAAAATAACGAGTTGATTGTAACCGAAACGTTGGTAACCGACGATGAAGTCTTGGTCGTTCGAGTTCCACTCGCGGACTCCGGAAGGGAATCCGCTTTCGAGCAGAGACCTTTTCAAATCAACGAACTTTTCATGATCGAGGTTGGTGGCCCCATTTGATCTCAGCGTCGCGCCCGAGGCGTCGACGAGGTAGAGTTGCGCGATTTTCCCGAGCCCCGATTCAAAGAGTTTTTCGTGTGGCTCGACCAGCGCGATGAAAGCGATCGGCTGCCCCGAGTTGTCGACGATTCGCGCGCCAACCGGAATCTTTCCATTGCGGCTCGCGCCCACGAGGACGGGTTCTTTGTTATACATCGCTGGCGTCCAGCCGAGTTGGTCTACCAGCGTTTTGTTTTCGGCTGTGACCTTCCCCAGTTCGAGATCGATGCTGAAACGCTTTTGATCGACTGGCCTCAGAAAAACGATGTGCGAGACGCCTGCGGTCTTTTCGATTTCAGCGTAAGCCTGCTTTATCAGTTCAGGATTGATCTGCTTAGAACCCGGGGCGACAAGGCTCCCCAGCATGCGGGCGGTGGTGATGGTTTTTTGGATTTGTCCTTCGACCCCGTCAGAGACTGATTTGAGTTGGGTCAGATTGTAATCGTAGATGTACGAGGTCTTGTCTTGGATGATGAGCGACGTGCCAATGTAAAGATATGAGAGCAGGCTAAACGCAAGCGCGCTCGCGATCAGGAGAACGATTTTTACTCTGATGGGCAGGCTCATTCGGGAAGTCACTGAAAGTGTCCTCATCCTCTCTACGAACACTATCGGATGGCTACAGAAAATTCTTAAAGCTGTCGATACGATCTATAGAGATGGAAACCGCGAGACCCTCTAGGGAACCTCAACCAAAGACCGGCGCCAGTAAGCAAAACTTGCCTATGCGAGAGGGCAGGCTCGACTGGGCCGTGGCCATTCTTTGCATCATGAGCGGGGCGGTAGGCTTGAGGCTCGTGAATGATTCCGAGTTTTGGAATCAGTTCATGTCAGGCAGCGGGCCTACGGCGCCGTTAGGCACTGTGGTGCGAGAGCAAGGCGGGGTCAGGTACAGGGCCGACGGATCACCTGTCTGGCACGACGTTCGCGGTCAAGCCGCGAACGTTTCCGGTGGCGATCTCGTGTTCACCTCTTCTGACGGTAAAGCTGAGTTGCAAATGTTCGACGGCGGGTCGGTGAAGATCATGCCCAACTCACTCGTAGTGGTTCAATCGGCGTCGCCTAAAGATGAAGGCGCGGCTTTGTTTCTAGGCAAGTTGGTCAAACCAAAATCCCAACCCAATTCCTTGATTGAAATCAAACAAGGTAGCGTGAAGCTTGATTTGACGAAAGAAGCCAAATCAGTGGAAGTCGCCGTTCGAGACAAGAAGTACAAGATCTCGTCTGAAACCGCGCAAGGCTCTCTGGAAGTCTCAGTCGGCGGTGAAACGGCGGCGGACCAAGTGCGGTTTACCAGCGGCTCCGGAACTAAGCTCAAAATCAGCGAAGAGAATCTTACAGGCACTAAGAAAAAGACGATCCAACTCGATGGCGGTCAGGCTGCTCTCATCAAGCCTAAAGGCGAGGTCACCGTGAAGGTGATTCCCTTTCAAGCGATGGTACCGCAAAACGGCGATATGGTGGTGTTTCTGCCGGCGAGCGCGGACAAACCCGTCGGGAGCACCTTATTTCGCTGGGAGTGGTTTGAGGACCGTCTGGGTCCGAAGGCGAACGAAGCGAAGGTTCGTGTCGAGATTGAGGGCAAAGAAAAGAAGTCGGTCGAAGCGCTGGGGCGCTCTCGCAACGCAAAGGTCGAGTTGCCTCAAGGAAATTACAAGTGGCGGCTCGTATACGATGACTCGAAGTCGGGCGTCGTGGAAAGCCCATGGATTCCATTCTCGACGAGCGCGCTCACCCCACCCGTCGTCTTGGGGCCTGTTGATGAATCAAAGGTATTTACAAAGAAAGGCGAGAAAAAAACGATACCCTTCACCTGGGAAAAACTCGCCCCCGGTCTTAAGCCGATCCTGGAAATCGCGCCGTCAAGCCCTAAGGGAGCGCAGAAAATCACCCAGTCCGGTGAACTTACGGGAACCACGGTTGCCCTAGAAGCCGGCCAATATTCGTGGCGGATGCTCGCGGAAGATCCCAATGGCCGCCAATCAAAATGGACCGAGGAGCATAGGCTTGTTGTTGAGGATCAAGCCTTACCGCTTGCTTCAACCATCAATCCCGCCCTTGTGACTGCGCCTGTAAAAGTTGAAGACCCCGCCGAAAAAGCCAAACAAGAAGCTGAGGCCGCGGCGGCAGTTGCCGCTGAGAAAGAAAGGCGAGAAGCAATGCGCAAGATCACTGCGGCTCCGGTTGCCGCATCAACGCGTTTGGGTGAAAACGTCACCCTCGAAGAAGCTTCGGTGACCGTAAAATGGGAGCCTGTTGAAGGGGCTGAAGAATATGAGGTCACGTTTTTCAATGAAAAACTAGAACCTGTGCGGCAGGAGAAAGTGAAGGATCCTCAGATTCCGCTTCGGGTTCGGTCTGCGGATGAAGCGCCGTCGCGGTATCGCGTGCAGGCCAAGCTTGGGTCGGGTCGAAAGATCGCAAGTTCAATGGTGCCTCTGAAGTTTGACTTTGCTGCGCCCATTCCTAAGCAGCCTCCGAATGGGATGGTCACGAAGCCGGGTTCCAGCGTGCTGCTCACCTGGGAGCGCACAGCTTTAACAGAGGCTTATAAGCTTCAGGTCGCTGAAGATGCCTCATTTAAAAAGATCCTTGAAGAAAAGTCTGGCGCGGACAACTGGGGCGTTTTCAGCCCGAGCAAACCGGGAACCTATTACTGGCGCGTGCAAGCAAGGTCTGCGAAACGCCAAAGCTCATGGAGCAGAGTGGGTAATTTTAGTATCAAAAAATAGTGAGAACTCTCTCACAAGCCTTCCTATGTCGCTTCACGTCAAAGAAATGTGAAGCTCTATAAATCAAAACCCATTCTTAACATAGCCTAAGTTGACAGACGAACAGGCTTCTTCTACGTTCTGTTTCCGGAGGGGGAGCATGTCGGTTTGGGAACTCGTTAAAACAGGCGGATGGACAATGATTCCATTATTCGTCTGTTCAGTGGCTGTCTGGGGTGTTGTGGTTGAGCGCTTTTGGACACTGCGCAACTGGCGCGAAAAGAACCGCGAATTCCTTCTCTCCTTTTCAAACTTGTGGTTGCGGGGAGAGAAAGACGGAGCCCGTAAGCTTTCAGAAAAGGCCGGAGTGGAGTTGGCAGACCTGGCGCGAGAACTCTTCAATGAACCTTTGACCGAAAAGTTGGTCCACCGGATTGAGAGAAAACGCCTAGAACAGGCCGGAGAACTCAGACGTTTCCTTTGGGTTTTGGGCACCATCGGTACATCTGCCCCATTTATCGGGCTCTTTGGCACGGTCGTCGGCATCATCAAATCTTTTGCGAGCATAGCGGAGGCTGGGACCGGCGGGTTTGCGGTCGTGGCTGCAGGCATCTCTGAAGCGCTCGTAGCGACTGCGGCGGGAATTCTTGTCGCAGTGATCGCAGTATTTTTTTACAATTATTTTCAAGTTCGGGTAGGCCAGTATCAGTTCCAACTCAAGCTTCTTACTGAAGAGATGATTGAAGTCTGGGATCGCAAGGGTGCGGCTTAACCATGGCGATGCAATTGGGAGTGGGCTCTGGGGGGCGCACTGGCTTAGATGGCGAGGAGTACCTTGAGCCCTCGATTGTCGCTGAGATCAATATCACGCCGCTTACCGATATCTTTCTGGTTCTTCTGATCATTTTCATGGTCACGAGCAGCGTGCTGTCTCAAATGAATGTGCAAGTGCAGTTGCCGCAGTCTACGAACGCGGCATCGTCAAACCAAACCCCTGGAGTCATCGTGACGGTGACAAGCGCCAGTCAAATCTTTGTGAATGGCGTGGCAATCTCAGAGCAGCAACTGGGGCAGGCTCTTAAGACGGTGCTTGCAAAAAGCCCCGATAAGACGGTGATCCTCGAAGGCGACAGGCAAGCGGTGTTAGGAACGATTGTCAAGGTCATGGACGAAGGGAAGAAGGCTGGTGCGTTGAAGTTCGCGATCTCAACCAAAGGGGGATCGGAATGAAGCGCCCTCTGCAGATCCTAAAAGAGTCTGCAGTTTGGGTTTTATTTTTCTTTGCTGTCTCGCCTGCGCTGGCTGAACCGAAACCTTGGATCGGAAAGTTCACCGCGGATCGGATCGTTGTCGCTTCAAGCCCAGAGAACACTTTTCAGATCTTGAAACGCGTTATCTCGCAAGCTCAAGATACCATTTATATCTCGGTTTATATCTTGGACAATGTTTACATCGCTGACGAACTTGAAAGGGCAATCAGCGAGAGAAAGGTGAAGGTCCACCTCTTGCTCGAGGGTTCTCCGGTGCCAAAGGTTCCGGAGGTCGAATTGTATATCGCAAAAAGGCTTACCGAACTTGGCGCAAAGGCCTATTTTTATGATTTAGGAGAAGGTCGGGCGCATCGCCGGTTCAAATACTTGCATAATAAGTATGCTGTGATCGACAAGCGTTGGGTTGTGGTGGGGTCAGCCAATTATGGATCAAGAGGCCACCCTCTTGATCCAAGTTATGGGAACCGTGAGTGGGAAGTAGTCATTGAAGACCCAGCGGCGGTGAAATTGTATCTCAACGCCTTTGCCCACGATGCGCGCAAACGCAGCGAGTGGGTCGCCTACGGAAAGTCCGAGCGTTATCGCCTCAAAGATCCTTCATTTGAACCTGAGCGCAAGGTTAGGAAGGGAAGCTATCCTTTGAGGCTGAAGCCAATAGAGGTTCATGATGTTCCTGCTTTGACGCTCTTTTCTCCGGACAATAGCCTAGATGAAAAAAAAGGCATGCTCGCTTATCTCAAAAAAGCGAAGCGCTCGGTGTGGATTGAGCAGTTGACCCTTGAGCGGTATTGGGGCCTTAAAACCTACAATCCAGAGCCGGAACCCAGCAAGCTCATCCAGATCTTGTATGAGCTTGCTGAAAAAGGGGTGGGCATTCGCGTGCTCCTTAATGACGATAATATTTTCAGAGAGAAAGAAGCGCCTATGCTCTTTGAGTTCGAAGATACGGATTCAACGGGTTTTAGTTGGATAAAAAAAGATTCGGCTCAGAAATCGAAGAAACCGCCCCGGGACAACAGGTCGACGATACAGGAGTTGATGGCCGAAGCCAAAAAGCATGCTTGGGATCTCAAAGCGCATCTTTTTGATCACAAGAATTGCGACCTTCGCGTTTTGCATAACAAAGGAATGATCGTCGATGGTGAGCTCACCATGATCGGTTCATTGAATTGGGGCGAGAGTGCTTTGAAGTTCAACCGAGAAGCGGGAATCTTGCTTAAAAGCGGGAAGGTCGCGGGCTACTATCAAAAGACATTTGAATACGACTGGAAATGCTCGGCGCGAAACACACACTAGTTTTTGCCTTTTTGAAGCGAGAAACTGACCCAATTGTTGTTTGAGAGTTTCTTTTTCACCTTGAAGCCAAGTTCGAGATAACGGTCTAAGATGATTTGCTCTTGCTCAGCAAGTAATCCCGAGAGAATCAAAAAACCCCCAGGCCTGAGCCATGTTTGAAAAGAGGGCGCGAAATCGAGCAGGGTGTTTTTCAGAATGTTCGCCACAATGCCATCAAGCGCGTTTAATTTAGGCGCTTCTAAGCTGGTTTTAAGCTCGAAATGGTTCAAAGCAGCGTTTCGTTGCGATGCCTCAATGGCCAAAGGATCGATATCGATGGAATACACAGTGCCTATGCCTAGCTTTTTCAGACCAATGGAAAGAATTCCCGACCCGCACCCGAAATCAAGAACCTGATGTTTTGCGCCAAGCTTGCCCGAGGACACGGCTTCTGCGATCAGTTCAAGACACGCCCTGGTTGTCTCATGAGAGCCAGTGCCAAAGGCCATCCCCGGCTCAATGATCAGCTCATTCACGCCCTTGGGCGCAGGCTCGTGCCAGGAAGCTCGCACATGCCAGTTTGGTGCGATTGCGAGGGGTTGAAAATTGTCTTTCCAAAGCTCGGCGTAATTTTTTTCCTCGACTTCGCGTATGACGAATCGAGGAACGAAGCTTACCAGCACGGGCTCAATAGCGCGCTGAGCGTGCTCGGCGTCTCTCAGGTTGTCGAAGTAAGCGGAGAAACGTTCGGGTGGCGCAAGAATCCCTGGTTCCAAAGCCAATTCAAATTCATTGGCCGTATGCAAAGCGGCTTCTCCCTCGGGAGCGGGCTCTTCACCTTCCTCAATGCCCTGCGAATGGAATTGATAGAGCAAGCCCGAAACCAGATCCCAAACAGCTGCCGTAGGCCGTGTTTTAAGAACGCAGTCGAGCGCGTACATGAACTATTCAGTTTCTTTCTTGATCGCGACGAGCTTGAAGATTTTGTATTCCGCGGCTCCTGCCGTGTACATCACCTTGCGAAGAAGTTCATATCGCACAGCTTTGTCGGCTTGGATGATCAAGACCCCCTGAAACTTTGGAGCGGTGGTGTTTCCTTGTTGGTCTTTCCATACCGCCTTGTTCATCAGCAGCTCAGTGTTCTCGCGTGCTTTTACCAAGGCGTCATAAAGAGGAACGATGCGTCTTCCTGAGTCGGCAAGCGCTCTAGGCTCGAGTTCGTAGGTGGCGTTCTCGGGGGTAAGCGCATTGGGGGGAGGGCTTGCCACCGGCGTTTGCATCACGACAAGCCCCGGGGGGAGCTTGAAATCAATGACGCGTTCATTGTCGAGGCTGATTCCGCTAGGTTCTACAACGAGGCTGATCGCGTCCGAGGGGTTTTCTTCAGCCGTCGAGATCGGCAACTTGATGCTGTTTGAGGTGACGAACACCGAGTTTGAGGCGTAGCTTTTCAGCAGGAACACCACCAGAATGATGAGCATGTCCATCATCGAGGTGAGTTGCAGATCAAACTCTTTATTGATTTTCCGACGAGCTCTGCGGTTTCGGATGGATCTTCTTGTCATGACATTATGTTCCCAAAGATGACTTCTGAAAATAGGTTCTTCTCGGGCATATCAACGCCTTGCTCATTCTTTTTATAAGGAACAGGGTCAGACTTCGGATCATAGAAGCGAGCAGCGTCCATGATCCCAATGATCGCTTCATACGCAACGCCGCCTTCAGGTTTGATAATAAGCTGCTTCTCGGTCGGATGGCGTTGTTTGATTTCGACCAAAACCCGGTGCAAGCGCTCAAGATCGTACCTGGATTCTGGTTTGTTTGGATCAGCGACGCTTGGGATGACGTGTTTTTCTCGGCTTCCGCTCCAGTCTGAAAGAATGATCTGATTGGGTTGGATGTACGCCGTAAGTTGCAGCGGTTTCTCTTTGAGTTTTTCAATTTGCTGCTCAGGCGGCGCCAGAAGGGGGGCTGGCGTGTCTAATACGACGATAGCCATGAAAGCAGTTGAAAAGAGGAGAAATGCCACAAGCGTTACCAGGGCGTCGAGCATTGGAACAAGATTGATGTTCACGCCCTCTTGCGACGATTTTCGTCTAGAGCTCGGCCTTGAAAACATGATTAGAGAGCCTTTTCAGAGCTGTGTTTGTACTTGCGCGCGGAAAGCAGATCGAGAAGCTTTACACCGAATTCATCGATGTCTTCGATGATCTTCGTGGCCCTCGCAGTCAGTACGCTGTGCATGACCATCGTTGAGATCGCGACGATCAAACCAAACGCTGTGCAGTTCATGGCTTCCGAGATGCCCGCTGACAAGATGGCTTGACGTTGAGAAGGATCAGCGACTGCGATCGCAGAGAAACTGTGAATCAGGCCCACGATCGTTCCGAGCAATCCAAGCAAGGTCGCGATGTTTGCGATGAGCGCAAGGTAGTTCATTCTCTTTTCAAGCTTCGGAACCACTTCGAGGCTTGCTGCATCGATTGCGTTTTGAATCTGGGTGTCATCGCGGCTAGCGCGCTGGAGGCCAGCTTTGATCACTTTTGGCAGAGCGGCCTGGCCGGCTCCGTTGCACAGACGAATCGCGCCATCAAGATCGTTTGCGAGGATGTACTTTTGGACTTCAAACATGAATGATGCGCCGTCGACATAGTAAGTCGAATACAGCCGCAAAACGCGCTCGACGATAAACGCCAGAGCGAATCCAAACGCCAATGCAATGAAGTGCATGAACGTGCCGCCCTTTTGGTAATTGGCGATCAGTAGTGTGAGGACATTTGACTCTTCCATGGTCTCCCCTTTGTGTGTTGCAAGCTTTCAAGTCTTGAGGCCCTGAAGCTCGAAAATAAAACCTTTTTATAAGGTTAGCACGCGGCACAAACGGGTCAAGTATTGACCCTTGCCGGCTACTAAAGGGATTGAGAAGTCGATAACGCAGGGCATCTAAAGAGGTCTTGCACCCCTTGGTTTTCAGAGTAGAACATTCAAGGTGGGAGCTTATCTAAGAGGGCTTATTTTTGCTGCGGTGCTTGCGCTCGGTGGGAACTTCGCTGCGCGTGCTGCGGAAGACCGTATTCTTTGGGAGGTGGAGATCGAAGGGAATTCGGTGCTCGACGACGACGAGATCAAAGACGCCATTGTTTCAAAAGAGTCCTCCCATTTTCCCATTTTGGGGCGCCATCGCGAGTATAACGCCATTGCTGCTCAACTTGACCAGCAACGCATCGAGCATCTCTACCGACGCAAAGGTTACTACCGCGTCAAGGTAGCTCAACCTAGATTTAATCTTCAGTGCAAGAAGCCAGATCGCGTTTGCCTCGTCTTTTCAATCACCGAGGGTGAACCCACGCGAGTCTCGTCGGTAAAAATCGTTTTTATTGATAGCGCGCCTCCTTACGATCCTTCGAGTTTGCTCCCCGTATTCGGTCTGGCGCCAGGAGAAGTGTTTGATCACGACCGTTATCTTTCGGGTAAAGAAGGCCTGCTCGAGTATTTTAAGTCAGAAGCCTATCCGCTTGCCAAAGTCGACGGACAGGCGGTCTATGACGGGGAAAAGAACGAGGTCTCCGTTCGATTGCAGGTCGATGCCGGGGTTCGTTCAAGGCTTTCCGAGATCTTTGTCGAGGGGCTCGATCAAATCCTCTTGCACGATGTGCGCCCACGGATTCCGCTCAGGAGTGGAGAGTGGTACAATCCGAGCGACATCGAAGAGGCGAAGTCTTTGCTCGCGGATCTCGACATTTTTAGCGCGATTGACGTTGATATAGACCCAGCCGTCGGCAGAGAGGGTTATGTCAACGTGATTTTCAGAGTGCGAGAGAAGCCTTTGCGCACGTTGCAGTTCGGCACAGGTGTGCGCATCGAGAACTCGCGCCAAGAAGCAAGGCTAGCGGGAGAGTGGTCTCATCGCAACTTCTATCAGAGACTGCGCAGGTTCAGCGTGCGAGTGGATCCTCGTTATGCTGTTTTGCCCTCGGTCTTCAATCCTCAGGAAAGCGGCCCCTTGGGGACGTTTGAAGTGTTGCTGAGACAGCCCGCCTTCTTGAATCCAAGGCAAGATTTGCGCACTTCAGTGAGTTTCGATTCTGATCTTGAGCAAGGCTTCCGGTGGTATGGACCCAAATTCGCCGCCAACATCGACCGAAGAGTGACGCAAAAACTGTCATTGGGCGTGGGCTACAGTTTTCAATACCTCACTTTTTATGACGTCGACATCGCGTTCAATCCGGAATCGCGCCTTGTGCCGCCAGAGCTTTTGTTTCAAGAGAATTACCGACTGGGGTTAGTGCATCAAAGGCTCACCTACGACAGGCGTGACAATGGATTTGAGCCCAATCGAGGTTACTACGCTCAGCTTGAGGTGAGTGAATCTCTACCGGCGTTTGGTTCGGCGTTTAAGCACGTGCGCTATCGCCCGGAGCTTCGCGGTTACTCGCCCGTAAGCCGGCGCGCGACCGCCGCAGGCAAGGTAACCTTTGGGCATCTTCTCTCGTTGAGACCGCAAGCATCTGCGATCACCGAGCGTTTTTATGGCGGAGGCGCGAACAGCCACCGAGGTTTCACTTACCATCGGCTCTCTCCGCAAGTGCTCACCCGAGATGGTAGGAGCGTGCCGGTCGGGGGTGATTTTAGTTTTCTCGTCTCGCTCGAGCAGCGTTTTGACTTGTTCGAGCTTGCGGGGAGTTGGCTCATCGGGGCTTTTTTCTTGGATGCGGGCGACGTAGTCGAGGCCCCTCGCAATTTTGATTTTCGTTACTTGCATTATGCCGCGGGAACAGGCCTTAGGTACGATTCCCCAGTCGGGATTTTGAGGGCGGACGTGGGGATTCGCTTGAATCGACTCGAACCTACCACGGCTGGACGGGTGAACCCTGATCCTGGTCAGAGGTTTGCATTTCATCTAAGCCTTGGAGAAGCTTTTTGATGGCAAGAATCGCAAAACAGGTTTTACGAATTGTGATGGTCTTCATTGCTGCAGGGATCATGCTGCTCATCGTAGTGGTGGGAGGTTTGCAAACCAAACCGGGCAAGCAGCTTCTGGCGGATTTTCTTGAAAATTTGGCGAACCAACAAATCAACGGCTTGCTTGAAATTGGGGGAATTCGCGGAAATTTCTTGAATCACCTCACACTAAGCAAGATTGAGTTGCGTGACAGCCAAGGCAAGCGTGTTTTGTCGATTGAAAATCTGCTGAGTGAGCATCAGATTGAAAGCCTGGTTCCATTTCGTTTTAAAGTGAAAGAGTTTCGGGTTGAACAGCCAAGGTTTTTCGTCAGCCTTGATCGCAAGGGCAACTTGAATTTGAAAAAAATATTAAAAGAGAAGAAGACTTCTGAAGCGAAGTCCCAAGAAACTTCTTCTCAAGAGTATCTGCCAACTTTCTTAGCGGTCGATTGGATCAATTTAGTTGAGGCAAAGATCCTGCCAGAAAAAAAAGACCCAAGGCTGCCGGTGATAAACGATCTCAGTTTTCGACTCAACTTTCCCAGGCAGTCGTGGAGCTACCCGCAAGGAACGCTGAGTCTGCGAGGTGATTATCAATCAAAGCCCCTCTTTCTTGTAATCAATGTAGGGAATGAAAAAAAAGAAGATGCTCTTGCCCTCTCGGCGGCGGCAAAGCCTGGTATGCCGGTAGATCAGACCCTAGAGTCGGTCTTTCAACGCGTGGGCGCAAAGCTCTCTCATGGAAGGTCTCACTTCGGATTTGATGCGGTCGTGCAGAACACTCAAGACACGTGGCCTATCCCTCGGACTGTTTGGCTGGAGGATTTTTCAGCGATAGCGCGATGCGAACTCTTTCGGTTGAGAAAAAGAGCCATGCTTGTTTTTCACGACAAGGAGTTCTTGCCACGGGGAGAGTTTTCATTGCAGGGCTGTGCGGGAACTCTAGAGTTTGCCCACGAGAGAGAAACACTTGAACTTGTATTCTCAAGACTTTCTGTGGACGAGATTTTGACGGCCCTCTCAAATCAGAAAACAGCCACCAAAGTCGGAGCATTCTCAGGAAAGCTCGAGATGGGGCTGCAAAAACAAAGGGCGAATCTTGATCTTGAGTGGCTGAGCTCGGTCTTGCCTGAGATGAAAACGCATCTTAAGGCTTCTGTGGAGGGCTCAAGGCTCAATGCGAAATTCGATGTGCAAGCTCATTCAGAGCGTGTCGAAGGACATCTAGAGGCCCGCAGGATTTTCAAGCCAGGAAGCTGGAGCATCGACTTAGAAAAGACCGAAACCAAGTTACAAGTTGCTTCAGAGGGCTTTAAACTCAGCAATCTCTCAAAACTTGGCTTCACAGATTTCAGACTGATGGGCGAGGTCAAGGCAATGCTCACCGCAGAAGGGTCTTTGCGCAAGACAAAGATCGAGCTTCAAGCTTCTGGTAAGAACGTTGCGTTTCTTTCTCAGAGTGATGCCCAAGACCTGAAGGAAAATGCGCAAATCCACTTTAAAACAAAAGTCGTTTATGATTCCAAAAGCCTCGGTTTTAACTTGCAAGTCCAACCCACCCAACTTTTGTCAGTAGGCAGTGTGCTTGAATTCGATGGCGGTGCTTCGTTAGATCAGGCGCTCTTGATGAGACGAGGTTTCGCGGCGATTGAACGCACGCCCTTTTGGTGGACGCTCTTTGCCGAAAGGTTTGAGTTGACGCGCATGCCGATTTTCAGGCGAGATGCCATGAATGCCGAGAATCGTGTGTTCGTAGATCTAAAAGGATATGGCCGAGGCACCCTGGCAAAACCACATGGAGATCTCTACGCCAGTATTCTCACTCCGCAAGGCGAACTGATGGGCGCGAATTTGAAGTTTGCTGAGAGGTGGATTGACATGCACCTCAAATCGAGATCGGGTCAGATCGATCCCTTGTTTGCCCTTCTCGGAGTAGAACTGCGCACTCAGGGCGGAAGTCTCGACGCTGATTTTCATGCCAAGGGAAAACCAGGTCGGATGGACTTTTCTGGAGAAGTCGCTGTGGCGGCTCAAAGTTTGCGTATTCCGGTTGTTTCGACGACTTACGAAGATTTTCAGCTAAAACTTAAAGGCAACGATATGCGTGTTGATCTTGAGAAACTTCAACTCAAATCTGAAGGCCTATTTACGGCGAATGGAAAACTTATCTTTGGAAAGCATTACAGCCCTGAACGCGTTGAAATTATAGCGCGAATGCAAGACTTTAACTTGCTCGCTAATGAGAACTTAAGTCTAAAGACGTCAGGTGCGCTCTATGCGAGTGCGAATCCACGAGATGCTTCGTTTAATGGTAGTTTTGAAGTTGAACGCGGCGTGGTCGAAGTGCCCGATCGCGGCTCAAATGAATCGATCGAACCTTTGAACAAACTAGAAGACGTGGTCTATACCAATGAACCGCAAGAAGAGAAAAGACAAGACGGGTTTTTCGATAAGATCCACGGCTCAATCGACGTGAAGGTGCCGGGTCAAGTTTGGGTGAGAAGCTCTGAGTTCAACGTCGAGTTTGGAGGAGACCTTCGCCTAGGACTTGACGATGAGTCTGAGTTCTTCTTACAAGGCAGGGCTCAATCCCTCAGAGGCTACGCTGAGTTTTTCGGGCGAAGGTTTGAAGTGCGAAAAGCGATGGCAGAGTTCCTGGGCGATCCGGCCAACCCTCGCATCGATGCACAGGCCCTTTATGCAGCGACTCCTCGCGATGTGATCGTTGAACTCAGTGGCCCCTTGCAAACGTTGAAGCCCCAGTTTTACAGTGATCCTCCGGGCTATAGCGAAGAACAAAGTTTGGGCGTGCTTCTCACTGGAAGCGCAGACTACCAGACTCAAGCTACAGAAAATCCAGGTGTGGGGGGCATCGCAACAGGCTATTTGTTAGGGCAACTGAAGGGGCGTTTTGGCCGCGAGTTGCCCTTTGATTTGCTCAAAGCCGACTTGAACGCCACGCCGGAAGACACTGGCGTGGCTGGAACGCAAAGGCGGGCCGAGGTCGAGGTGGGGAAATACGTCTCAGACCGGGTTTTCTTGAAGCTGCGCAGGGTTTTTGGGACCGATCAAGACGAGCCGATAAATGAATTTAGTTTAGATTACCGCTTGAGCAGGCGCTGGTCGCTTGAGACTACGCAGAGCGACCAGGGCGTGAGCGAGTTTGAACTGTTGTGGACTTTGAATTATTAGGCGGCGCTCATTGGAGGTCACGGGTCATGCTCGATAGTGACCCTTTTATATCGAGATCATGCGGGCTTTCGCATTAGTAAGCGAAGTCGGCACAGCTTTCCTAGCAACTGTTTCTACTAGAATCCCAGGGTAGGATCGCCTAACCTGACAGAAGTGCGTACATGCATCATCCTTTGCGTGATCTTGTTGTTTTGTGTCCCCCAGAAGCCGGCGCTGGCCGCGAAAAAGGATCACGCTTGGGCTTTCGGGGTGGCAAGCATCATCCCTGGTCTCGGGCAGGCTTTGCAAGGCAACGTGCTTGAAGGCTTGGGCTGGCTCTCGAGTACGCTGGTAGCCTGGCGTTTCCGGATCATGCCTCAGAAAATCATCGAGTATAATATGTACGACTCGTATCGCGATGCGGGCGCCGACGATACGAGCAAGGAAAACTGGTTTCAGAACTATACGGCGACTTTTAATCCCTTGAACATTATCGATCCTATCGGAGGACCGATCGCCGTTGGATACGGATTCATCGTCTCGCCGATGCCGGGAGTGGGTGGACCGATTTATTTGAGGATTCCGATGTACGCCATGGTGGGTTGGGGCGAAGAAGGACTGTTCCGCGGTTTTTTGTATCCGGCATTTTCTCATCTGTTCGATTCGCGCTTTCTCGGAGCGGTCGCATCCTCAGCGCTTTTCGGCGTCGCACACTACCAGTACACCTGGTCCAACCGGTTTTTTTTGATGGGGGTTGGCATGCTATGGAGTTGGCAGCTCACCCGAAACCGATACGACCTTCGCAAAAACATCTTTTCGCACTCCTGGGTTGATATCGTGTCTTCGTTGAAGGCTAATATTGAGCTTGACCCTCGCAATACCGCAGACACGAAAAGGCAGGGTGCTGGAATACGGTTTTCTTTGAATTATGTATTTGATCTCTAAAAGGCATTATTATGCGCCAATGGTAGTGCTTTTGCGGTGAAACGGGGAGTCTCTCAATAAAGGACTGTCAGCGTTCCAAGGATTAAATTCATAGTATCAGAAGTACCGCTTGAGTCTGGGCCGTATCCACCGGCAAGACTCATGCGACGGTAGGCTAGGCCCATCGCGAACCACTGAGTAAGCTTGAAGTCGACGCCAGCACCTATACTGAGCGTTCCATCCCAAGCACGACCGAGGTCCGTCGTTCTACCCCGCAATTGGCGGATTTTCTTTCCACTCGTGTAGCTTGCTCCAAACCAAGGAAGGAGGTTGTAGCTCAAGTAGAAGTAATCAGTGATGTTAAGCCCTCCTTCCATACCAAATAAAATTTGCTTAACCTGGCCAGTGTATTCACCGACGCCTTTGTTTGTAGAAACGTTTTGCGACATTAAAAAATAAATTTCCGAACGAAACTTAAAGATCTTGCTACCAAAAATTCCGTAACGCCCGCCCGCACTCAATCCGCCCATTTTCAGTGTCGCATTTAACAGCCGTGTTGATGGATCGGTCCGAGGAAGGTCCTCGCTGGCATTATGGGTATGTTGATTGATCCCGCCCATCAAAGAAACCCAACGGTCTCCTTTCTGAGGCTTTGACTTGAAGGGGATTGAACAGGAGGTACACAGGAGCAAAATAGATATACACAATGAGAAAAGCCTTCTCTTCATATCATCCATGAAGCTCCCAGAGTCATCTTACTACTGTATATTAAGAAACGGTCACTGATCCTAATTCTATAGCCGCTTCTTAAAAAACCAATGAAATAGGAAATAGTATCCTACATCCGTCTCTGTCGCTTGCGCTCAATGAGTTGAAACCGTTGGCGATTGTGTTTCAAAAATAAATAGAAGGCTTCGAGGGTCAATCGACGCTACAGGCTTTTCCAAAAGATCTACAGCGTCTTTTGAATCATGTCCGAAATAGCGCCTTTGGGGTGCGCGCCGATCAGCTGATCCACCACTTCACCACCTTTGAACATGATCAAAGTGGGAATACCGCGCACTCGGTATTTGCCTGGTACGCCAGGGTTTTCGTCAACGTTGACCTTCACGACTTTCACCTTCCCCTGAAACTGGTCCGCCAGCTCATCTAGGGTTGGAGCGATCGCCCGGCAAGGCCCGCACCACTCGGCCCAAAAATCGACCAGCACCGGAACGTTTGATTTCAAGACTTCAGTATCAAACTGTGCATCTGTAGTAGCAAAAACGTTTTTCGAAGCCATTTTCAAATTTTCCTTCCTCTGTTAGGCTCTCAGGAACATATGTCTACATATACTAATGATGGTCTTAGGGAGTATGTCAAGCGCTCGGTAGAACTGAGTATGCAGGCAAAACAAGAATTCTGGCGCACCCATGCGGATGCTGTGGCTCAGGTCGCCAAATGGATGGGTGAAACTGTTCAAAATGATGGAAAAATCCTGATTTTTGGCAACGGCGGAAGCGCAGCCGACGCTCAGCACATGGCGGCTGAAATGGTTGGAAGAATGTTGGTTGAACGAAAAAAACCGCTTCCAGCGATCGCACTCACCACCGATACGAGCTGTCTTACGGCGGTCGGAAATGATTATAATTTTGAAGACATTTTCGAGCTTCAGGTGCGCGCTTTGGGGCGAAAGGGCGATCTTGCGATTGCGATTTCAACCAGTGGCAACTCTAAAAACGTCGTAAAGGCGGTAGAGGCGGCGCGAGCGATAGGAATGAGAGTCGTGACCATGACTGGCGGCACGGGCGGAAAACTTCGTGAAATGTCGGATGTCAGTTTGAATGTGGCGCTTGGCAAGCATTCGTCAATGATCCAAGAGACTCACATCACGATCGTCCACTTGCTTGTGGATTTGATGGACCGCTATTTCTTGGCGCCTGACTACGTCGCTGGAGAGGCTTATAAGGGTGCCTGAAAACCTAGACCTCACCAAGATCGCAACCTACTCGCTCAAAGGGCGTTCCAGCAAAGTTGAAGTAAAAGACTTTGCGAAGCCAGCGGACCAGGCCACGGCTCAGGCTCTGGCGGCTTGGTTTGAAGGGCTTCCCAATATTCTTGCGGCAAAAGAACTGCGAGAGCTTGTGGGCCTGATGAAGCAAGCAAAAAAGAGGCAAGCTCCGATTCTTTGGGGGATGGGCTCTCATGTGATCAAGACAGGTCTTGCGCCCCTCTTGATTGACTTGATGGACGAGGGTTTCGTTACAGGCCTTGCTTTCAATGGATCTGCTTTAATCCACGACTTTGAAACAGCCTTTGCCGGAAAAACCTCAGAGGATGTGGATGCTGTCCTTGGCGGCGGAGAGTTTGGAATGGCCCGAGAGACGGGCGATCTCGTCAATCAAGCCATTTCAAAGGGAGTGGCAGAAGGCAAAGGGCTTGGAGAGGCTCTCGGAGCCCACATCGCTGAAAGCGACTATCCCTACAAGAAGCACTCTTTGTTTGCCCAAGCATACCAGCGAAAACTTCCGGCTACAGTGCATGTGGCCATTGGGACCGATATTATTCACATGCATCCCAAGTGCGATGCGGCTGCATTGGGGTTGGGTAGTCACCGTGACTTCCTCAAGTTTGCGCAAGTCGTAAGCCAGCTTGAAGGCGGGGTGTACATCAACTTTGGTTCGGCCGTGATTTTGCCCGAAGTCTTTTTGAAATCGATCACTTTGGTGCGCAATCTCAAGTTCAAGGTCGACCAAATCGTGACCGCGAACTTTGATTTCATCCAGCAGTATCGCGAGCGCGTGAACGTGGTGCAGCGTCCCACCTCGAACGGGGGGCGTGGATTTTCTTTCACCGGGCACCACGAAATTCTCTTACCGCTCCTTGCCGCGGGGCTGAAAGCCTGATGTAATTAAAGGCATGTTTCTCGCGCTTGAACAACGCTCAAGCTCACAAGTTGCAAAAGTAAGCACCACGGTGCGCTGTCTCGCCAAGGGAATAGACCTTTGCGTCATTTTCTTTCTGAGCATCATTTTGCCTTACCCCATTGGGGTCCTTCTAGGGTTTATTTACACACTGATACACGATGGGGTGTGGGCAAACCAGAGTTTAGGGAAACGCTTGTTCCGGCTCAAGGTGGTAGATGCGCGCACGGGTGCGGTGTGCGGCATTCGAGAGAGCATGATTCGAAATGCCCCGTTGGGAGTCGCGACTTTTTTTGGAATCATTCCTTTTTGGGGATGGATCTTGTTGGTTCTATTGGGCATCCCAATGGTTGCGCTTGAAGTGTATCTGATGTGGACCCAAAGTGGGGGCGGTAGGCTTGGCGATATTATGGCCGATACTAAGGTTGTGGAAGTCGCCAAGAAATGACTGGCCGATTCGGCCTTCTCCCAATCAAAGCTGTATTTTTTCTTTAAGTGTCTGATTTTAATCAGAAAAAACATCCCCTCTTTTTAAGAAGACCACTCTGGTAAACTATTGATATCCGCGATCACCCGGGGGGATGTTGCACGTATGAAGCACGTAAAAACAAGGTCGGTGTCGTTTAAAAAGCTTTCACAAAACTTGCTCGCACTTGTCGTGGTGGGTTTTCTCACGGCTGCGACGGGATGCAAGGCTCTGAAAAAAGAAGCTCTTAGTGGAGCAGCGGGCGCGACCTCGTCAGGAGGCGGAAGCGGCTCTGGCGGCTCGGGAGGATCAAGCTCAAACACAGATTCCCTTACGGCTCTTAACGACGAGTTTGATGGAAGCGCTTCCATGTCAGATTGGCAAGATTTGGGAAATCATGATCTCAACGTTGCCGGTACTCATTACTCTGACGCGAGCGGCATTTATTACAACAACTCTTTCCTCTCAGGTGTGCCTTCTGCCGCTGACAACGCTTCAGGCTACATGTCAGGGCTTGCCGGTTCTCTTGTCATGATTCCAAGGTCGAACACGCCTGGAGGTTGGTCGACTTCGCCAGCCAATGAATCTAATGCTTGGTATTCTGATGAGTCTGGGCCCTTTCTTTTTAAACGCGTGACCGCCTCTAAGTTCGTCGTCATGACTCGTCTCCGCGTAGGCATCATGGCAAATGGAGCGACGGCTCCTGGGGTCAATGGTGACGCTTCTCCGCCCGCATTTAATGCGGTGGGATTCGTTATTCGAAGCAATTCAAGCGCATTCACGCCTGTCGCGATTACGGGCGGCGTGAATTCAGGTCAGGTTGGAAACTCTGTTACCGGTGCTGAACGGTGGGTAATGTACAATCTGGGCTATCAAGACACTTCCTTCGCCTCTGAAGTGAAGTCAACCACGGTTGATGATGCTGGCGACGCTTACAACAATACTTCGCGCTCAAGAATGTATCTCAATCCGGTATCGACTGCGACGGCAGGCTACAATTCTGGCTACCTTTTGGTGTGTGTGGTTGACGGCGTTTTTAGGTTCTATAAAAAACTAGACAGTGATTCTGGTTCAAGTTGGATCCAAGAGCGTGTCAACGGTTCGACTGCGACCAACGTGGGTCACTGGGGCGGCACTTACAATGCCATCACGACGGAAGCGCTGAATGACGGAACTCAAGGAATCGTGATTGACCGATCGGCTGACTTGGCCAATACGAGTTTACAAGTCGGATTGATTGCAAATAATTATAGAAATCCTTCGACGCTGGGCAATCGTGTTCGCGGCGAATTTGATTTCGTGCGGTTTAAAACCATCAGCTCAGCAGCGGAGTGCACGACCGCATTGGCCGTTCCGTAGTGAGATGTGTTTTTCTTCCTTGCATGATCCCATGAAATCGTGTGGATTAGCCCGAAGTTATGACTCCGAAACGCAAGGCAAGACCCACATTCTACCTGATCGACGCAAGTTCGCTGATTTTTAGAGCATTCTTTGCGATAAGAAACCTTTCGACCTCAAAGGGGCTGCCGACGAATGCGACCTATGGATTTTTGACCATGCTTTTGGGTGCGATCGAAAAACACAAGCCCGACTACGTGGCCTGTATTTTCGATACTCCCAAGCCCACCTTCCGCAAAGACATGTATGCTGAATACAAGGCCAACCGCGGTGCTCCGCCAGATGAACTGGTGCCCCAGTTTGATTACATACACCGGCTTGTACAGGTTCTGGGAATTCAAAAGCTCGCAGAGCCTGGTTTTGAAGCCGACGACTTGATCGCAACCCTTGCTGAGAAGTTCAAAGATACCGACGTGGTGATCGTGACGGGCGACAAAGACCTCATGCAACTCGTGGACGAGCGCGTGAGCGTGCTCGATACGATGAAAGACAAGCTCTACGGACCGGCAGAGGTGAAAGAAAAACTGGGTGTCGATCCTGAGCATGTGACTGATTACCTTGGGTTGATTGGCGACACCTCTGACAATATCCCCGGAATTCCGGGTGTGGGGCCTAAGACCGCAGTCGAGTTGATCAAAGAATACGGCAATCTTGAGAAGGTTCTGGCGGCCACGGTGCGGATGAAGCCAGGCAGAAGGCGAGATCTGCTCATAGAGCATGCCGACAAAGCCAGGCTTTCAAAAGAGCTTGCCACCGTAAAACGCGATGTTGGCGGATGCTGTTCTGGTCTGGCGCTAGAGAATTTCAAAACTCCGGCGGCGCATACCCCAGAGTTTATTGAGTTCTTAAACGAGCTTGAGTTTCGAGGGTTAGCGAAAAAATATTCTGCTTCTGTGGGTGCCGTAGGCGCGACCGAGCCTGCTGCTGGCGCTACGGCGAGTACTCAAACATCGGTGGGCCAGCCTGAGATCGTGCTTGTCGCTAACGAACGGGATTGGAAGCGCTGTTTAGAGAAGTTGCAAACGCATCCGGTGATCGCCTTTGACACGGAAACGCGGGGGGGGCGCACCACTGAAGTGGAAATGGTGGGCATGAGTCTGTGTGGGGATGGCCAAGAGACGTTTTATGTTCCGGTTCGCCACCAGGGTGAGGGGACGAGCGATCAACTTGCGCCTAAACAGGCTTTAGAAGGGTTTCTCAAGCTTGTCGAAGGAAAGACGGTCGTCGCGCAGAATTTTAAGTACGACTATAAGGTGCTCTTGGCGGAACAGATGCCGCTTCGAGGTGATTTTTCGAGCGAGAGATTTTTTGACACGATGCTTGCGCATTACCTGGTCGAGCCCGAAGAAAAGCATGGGCTTGATGCCTTAGCTGCGGCTTATCTTGGGGCAGCCGTAGGGGACTTTAAGGAAGTTTTGGGCGAAAGGCCCGACTTTTCTCTGGTGCCTCTTGGGGATGCCGCGAGATACGGGGGGCTTGATGCTTGGGCCACGCGAAACCTCTATGATCCGCTGAAAAAAGAACTCAAAGAGTGCAGTCTTGAGAAGTTGTTTTATGGGATTGAGATGCCCACGGCCAAGGTGCTTGCCCATCTTGAGTGGAACGGTATCGCTGTGGATCCGGATGTTTTGGGGAAGCTCTCAGAAGAGTACGCGGTCGAGCTCAAAGAAATTGAAAAAGAGATCTTTGATACCGTCGGCCACACCTTCAATCTCAATTCACCCAAACAACTCTCGGAAGTTCTTTTTACCAAGCTTGGGCTGCCGGTGATTCAAAAAACCAAGACCGGGTTCTCAACCGATGTGACAGTGCTTGAGAGGTTGGCCCACATGCATCCGGTGCCTGCGCAAATCGTGCGTTACCGTGAGCTTAATAAGCTTAAGAGCACCTACGTGGATGTGATTCCCTCGTTGATCGAGAAAGACGGAAGAGTTCACGCGAACTTCAATCAAGCGGTTACGGCTACGGGAAGGCTCTCAAGCTCTGACCCCAATCTGCAGAACATTCCCATTAAGAGTGAAAGCGGAAAGCGTATCAGGCGTGCTTTTGTCGCGGCACGGGGGGCAAAACTCGTGGGCGCCGATTATTCGCAGATCGAATTGAGGCTTGTGGCTCATTTGAGTGGTGATGAGGCGTTGATCGAAGCGTTTCGCGAGAAGAAAGACGTCCATCGAGCGACTGCTGCGGAAATATTTAGAATAGCTCCCGATCAAGTCACTGAGCGCCAGCGTTCGGCCGCTAAGGCCATTAACTTTGGCCTGATTTATGGGAAAACGGCCTTTGGTCTTGCTCAAGAGCTCAATATCTCGCGCACCGAAGCACAAGCTTATATTGAAGCTTACTTTCTACGCTATAAAGGCGTGAAGGCTTTCATGGAGCGTTGTCTGACCGAAGCTAGAGAGAAACGCATGGCCACGACGCTATTTGGCAGGCGCAGGCCAATCAAAGATATCGATAACAGAAACGTAGGTGTGCGAAACAATGCCGAACGCATGGCGATGAACACGCCAGTTCAGGGCACTGCCGCCGACATCATGAAGCTTGCGATGGTCAAGGCTCATGAATCGTGCGAGAGGCTTGGCGCAAAGCTCGTGCTCCAAGTGCACGATGAGCTGGTTTTGGACGTGCCCGAGGCAAAGTCAAAAGAAGCCTTAGAGTGCTTGACGCAAGACATGGAGCATGTCGCTGATCTCTCGGTTCCACTTGAAACAAGCGGCGGGATCGCGAAGCATTGGATGGATCTTTGAGGCCTGGCCAAAAAGTGCGGGCCCCGGCGCGTGTTTGGAGAGTTATCAACTTCTCCGGCGGAGCCGTAATATGGCCTCAATATTTGGCAATCCCTTATATCAAGGCGTCGGTGATTCGGCAGCCGTAGCGGTTTTTGTAAAGATGTTTTTAATCATCTCGCTTGCTTGCTGTAGCTCTTTGGCTTCTGTAGCCAAGTGTTCAAGGCGTCGTTCTTGAGATCGCGCAAGTGCCGAGTGAATAAGGGGCTTGAGCGTTTCACGTATATTTGGGGTCTGCGCCCAGGAAATCAAGAAAGCTTCACCGTGAGGGAGTAAGGTAATCTCGTTTAGATAGTCCTTTGTCCTGCCGATCCAGCGCCTCATCTCTAGATCTGGCAGGGACCCCTTTGCAGGTAAGGCGGTTTCGACCATCAGTTTGTAAGTGCGGAAAGTCCACTCCAACGCCGGAAGCTTATTGAACCAAGAGATGTTTTTTTCGATGATCATCGCGCGATCATACCGCTCATTAAAGTCGGGGCCACTGCTCTTGTCAGCGACTTCTTTAGCGTAAAGCGAATAGAGCGCCTTTGCCGTCTTTTCGTTCCCTCGTTTTGAACCGTCTTTTTTTAAGACCTGCAAGGCAGCCGCAAGAATGGCGGGGTGTGAGTTTTTCTCTATTGCTGTGATGGCCCACTTGACTCGAGTAAGTTCATAGTGACCGGGGATCGAAAAGTATTCACGCACGGTTTGTAGTTCGGAAGGCACTGAGCGAAAGATGTTCTCAAACCCGAAATCAATCCCGTCGGGTTGATAGTAATGTGTGAACTCTTCCTTTTCTCCTAATAATTGAGCAGCACTTCTGGTCAATGGAGCCCAGTCTGCACTGCCATAATAACTCTCATGGAACTTCTTGTTTATTTGAGTGAGGCCCAGAAGGTCGTCGGGACGAGCAGACGAAGGAAAATGACAGGTCGTTGGGGCGAATACGAGTACGCCGTTTTTGAAATGGTCTTCGGCGTTAACGGGAAAAAGGATCTGTTTGAAGTAGACCCTTTGAATGGGGTAGCCGTCATCGCTCTTCGCATTCACCACCTTGTCCACCACACCGATAACGGCCGATGGCGCCTCTGGAGAGTAGTTGTTCCAAGTGAGTTGCGAAAAAACAGTTGGCGTAAGGCTCTCGCAGGCCCAAGACATGGGCAAAAATGAAAGAGAGATTGCGATAGAGCTTAAAAAGAACGCGACCAACCTGCTCGAGACGGGTCTTAAAAAAGCCATGAATACCTCTATAAATCGGCGATAGTATGAGAGCTGCCGGGCTACCTAACATGCGTGATGATGAGAATCAATCTTTTGGAACGAGGCTCTTAAAGGGATATCGGCAATAAATATAAGTTGTTTTTAAGACTCAGAATTAGGGTCACGCTAAACTTTGCTCCAACCCGAGGCTAGCTGAGGGGCCTCTAAAAAACCCGCAAGATCGCTCACCGAAAGCAAAAACTCAGTCGAACTTGTTTTTGCATCGATCACCGGATCAACTTTTCTTGCGATCAAAATTGCGCTGTGATCGCGAAGTTCTTCTTGAAGGCGTGCTTCATGGGCGTTCAAGCTGTTTAGCAAAGTTTGCCCTTTGCGCTCATAGAACGAAAATCCGTGTCTCTCACAGCTGCGAGCTCTAGCACGTGACATCGCTTCCCAAGAATAACTTAAAGAGCAGACCTTTGGCGTTGTATTTGGGTTTAGTTGGGCTGATTGCATAGCTTTTTTCAAAAAATTCTCAACAAGCTCAATGTCATTCAAGTCTTGAGCCAGGGTATGTAGTTTTTGGTTGGTTATCTGGTCAAGCTCAACTTCGTCGTAAGCAAGTCTTCGTAAAAGGGCATCAATATTCAAGATGGTATTGAGCGTCTTTACGACACCACCGTCAGTGCTGAGATGGGCCGATCCCTTGAGATCGTGAGCGAGAGAGAAAAGCTCTTGATAAAGCGCTATGGGGCTACCAGCCAGTTTGGGCCATCTGGTCTTGTACTTTTGGCTTGATTCCGAGAGGCGGTTTTTTAAAAGCTCAATTGTTAGCATCAGAGCGGCGATTCGGGCGCAAGATCTTGCCAGGGATATTGGGGATCGTGATCTTCATGACCCGTCCGCCAGCGCGAAAATCAGAACTAGAGGGGTTCGTTTTTGCAGCTGCATTCGGCTTGATCAAAATCGAGCGCGAGTCACGCTTGTTGTATTCGTCCATCATTTGTTTGAGGGTGGGTTTGCTGCTAAAAACCCTTGCTTCTGGTTTTGCCAGGGCCGCCGTTTGCGAGGCCGAAAGGGCTGCTGCTTTGGCTTCAAGCACTGCGTGGGCTGCGAGTTTAGAGCCATCGACTTGTTTTTGAGTGATCTGGTCGCAAGCCGCAAATAGAAGTTCCGAGTGGCGCAGGCTAGAGAGTCTTTCCTGATTGTCGTCGAGCAGATCAAGCGGCAGAGCTCTAGCGTCTAAAAAGTTTTTCATTGGATGAACTCCACCTCGATGTTTTTCAGTGTTTTCTTGATCTCATCTTCAGGCCAGAAAGAGAAACTTGAGCGGCTGATGGCGACTTCCTTGAATCCAAGGCTCGTGATGCTTTGAGAAAGTGCGGTGAGAAGCTTTTTTGAATCCAGTTCTTCGACTGTTTTTGATGACCCAAGCCCCACCAGCAAAAGATGGCGAACCGAGCCATATCGCCTGATTGGCACATAGATCAACTCACCCTGGCTTCCAGCAATTCTGCCGCTAATGAGGAACTTCGATAAAAACCCGCGCAACCGCCAGTCTAGTCCACCTGCCACCCCACGAAGCGGGCGTTGGTCTTCGAAAAGCGAGCAGACTAGCAGGCGAGAGGCGGCAGAGGGGTCTGCATGCAAATCTTCGCTTTGGGGGCCTAGCAAGATTTCTTCAGCATTCGCGAGTTTCGGAGAGCCTGAGGTATTGACCTGATCGGTCGTCGTCATAGGTCTATTTTAGGAAGGCTTTGTGAGCTTGTCCAGGATGCCGTTCACAAAGGAGGCGGAGTCTTCCGCCCCAAAGCGTTTGGCTACCTCGATGGCCTCATTGATCGAGACGGTCTTGGGGATGTCGGCGCAGAACAAGATCTCGTAGGCCGCTAGCCTCAAGATCGCCAGGTCTACGCGCGGCATGCGCTCAATGCGCCAGTTGGTCGAGAGCTGAACGATGCTGGAATCCAAGTGAGGTACGTTTTTGCCTACGCCGTCGACGAGTCCCCAGGCAAAATCGTCCCCGACTTGATCAAAGTTCGAGCAAAATCTTTCGAATTCAGAGCGCGAGAAGTCGATCTGTCTGCCAGCGCCACCTTCAGGAAGGTACCCGTACAAGAACTGAAATGCGATTTCTCTAGCCTGTCGCCTCGATAGCGAATTCATTGTTTTTGACCACTTTCTTCAAAGTCTGCGCCGGAGGCGAATTCAAATGCGAGCTCATCCCGGTCGGACCTCGAATGCTGCGGCCACTCTTTGAGATCCGAGACGAATTCTTCGACATCTTGAAATTCGCGGTACACGCTTGCGAACCTTACATAGGCTACCTTATCAAGCTGGTGCAGCGCTACCATAACCAAGTGGCCCATCGTACGCGAGGGAATTTCTTTCACGCTAAACCCCGCGACCTGGCGCTCGATATTAGAGACGATCTTTTCAATCTGCTCGGTCGTGATCGGTCTTTTTTGGCAAGCCTTCTGAACACCTGAAAAGATCTTGCCGCGCTCGAAGTTCTCTCGCCTGCCGTCTTTCTTGATCACCATGGGCATGACGGCTTCGACGCGCTCATAGGTCGTAAAACGGCCCTCGCACTTGAGGCATTCTCGCCTGCGGCGGGTGATGTCACCTGTTTGGTTGATGCGAGAGTCGATCACTTTGTTATCGAGCTCATTACAGTAAGGGCACTTCAAATTTAGGCTACCTCGGTAAACTCACGCTCTGTAGAGCGGAAAACGACCGCACAATTCACGGACTTGATTCGAGATCGCATCCAGTTTTTGTTCATTAGAGGAATGGGTCAGGGCTTCATCGATCCAAGTCGCGATCAACGCCATTTCTTCTTTGCCCATCCCACGGGTTGTGAGCGCAGGTACTCCGATTCGAATCCCACTTGCCACGAAGGGGCTCTTGGTCTCAAAGGGTACCGTGTTTTTATTCACTGTGATGCCGGCACGATCCAAGACATGCTCGGCGTCTTTTCCAGTGATGCTCTTATTAGAAAGGTCCACCAGCATCAGATGATTGTCTGTGCCGCCCGAGACAAGATCATAGCCTTTTGCGACCAGGTGTTGGGCAAGGAATGTCGCGTTTTCAATCACTCTTCCGCAGTACGTTTTAAAGGAAGGCCTAAGCGCCTCGCCAAAGGCAACAGCCTTGGCTGCGATCACATGCATCAGGGGGCCGCCTTGGATGCCTGGGAAAATTTGGCTGTTGATGACCTTAAGGTCTTCATTTTTGCAAAGAATGAGGCCGCCGCGCGGACCACGCAAGGTCTTGTGCGTCGTTGAAGTCACGAAATGAGCATGAGGGATGGGACTAGGATGGTGGCCCGTGGCCACAAGACCCGCGATGTGAGCCATATCCACTACAAGCTTTGCGCCAACCTCATCGGCGATCTCGCGAAACTTTTGAAAATCCAAAATACGAGAATACGCGCTTGCTCCGGCGATGATCGCCTGTGGGCGCTCGCGCTTGGCCAAGTCTCGAACCTCATCATAGTCAATTCTTCCGGTTTGCTTTTGCACGCCGTAGAAAACCGTTTGAAAAAGCCTGCCGGAAAAATTCACTGGGCTTCCGTGAGTGAGGTGTCCTCCGTGAGAAAGGTTCATCCCCAAAATCTTGTCGCCTGGTTTCAGGAAAGCCAGGTAAGTCGCCATGTTTGCTTGAGAGCCGCTGTGGGGCTGCACGTTGGCAGCCTCTGCTTGGAAAAGCTGGGTCACGCGTTTGATCGCCAACGACTCGACTTCATCGACGAACTCACAACCTCCATAATAGCGTTTTCCAGGATAACCTTCGGCGTACTTGTTGGTCAGCAAACTGCCCTGGGCTTCAAGCACTGCGTTTGAGACGTAGTTCTCAGAGGCAATCATCTCAAGGCGATAGTGTTGTCTGTCCGCTTCTTTCCGAATGGAGCGCAGCAGGTCCGCATCGTGAGTTTGAAGGTGCTTGAACTCCGTGGTTTCTCGAATCGAATTTTCAGCGTTTTGAAGAGCCATCGCTCTTTTTCTCCCGGTCTGTGATCTTGCGTATGCGATCGCTGTGGCGCCCCCCCTCAAAAGGAGACTCAAGCCAAGCCTGCAAGATTTTTTTAGCATATTCCGGCGTGAGAAGGCGAGCGCCAAGACAAAGTATGTTCGCGTCGTTGTGCGCGCGTGAGAGCTTGGCACTCTGCTCAGACTCAACGACGGCGGCGCGTATGCCTATGACCTTGTTGGCGGCAATGCACATTCC